>JAJZYO010000029.1 GCA_021798075.1 Actinomycetes bacterium | reverse complement strand
GAGCCGGGACCGAGCGGCAGCTCGAGGAGCCGGTCGAGTTCGGCGACGGCAATCTGGACGGCGAAGCTCTCGGGTGATGAACGGGCCTCGGCTATCGCCTCGTCGTCGAGCGCCCGCACGCCCTGAAGGCCATAAGCGCTGAGGAACTTGGCCAGCGGCGCCGGCCAGAGCACCTGGCGCCCGTGGCCGGCCGCCATCTCGGTGAAGGCCCGGACGCGTTCGGTGTCGCGGGAATAGAGGGTCTGGAGCACGAGGCCCGGCGTCGCCGAGAGCACTTTGTCGTACGCCTCGTCGACCGAGGCCTCACTGGAGGGCACGTGGGCAGGGTCCCCCGATAGTGAGGTCCCCTCGATCACGAGGGCTGCGGCCCCGGCGGCGCGAGACGCGAAGCGCATCGTACGCTCGGGGTGGCGCCCGTGCAGGCGTATGTCGCCGCTGTAGGCCACAATGCCCTCGTCGGTGTGGACGAGGTAGGCCGAAGCCCCGGGCACGTCGTGGTCGACCGTGACCCGCTCGACTTGGAGCGGCCCGACCTCGACCACCTCGTCCTCCGCCATGGGCAGCAACCTGGGTGCCCCACCCTCTGGGCCGAGCCCCGCCGCCTCCAGCGCCTCGACCATACGGACCGACTCGGGTGCGGCGTAGATGGGCACCCCCGGGTCGACCCAGCCGATCAGGCCCATGTGGTCGATGTGGCAGTGGCTTATGAAAAGGGCTGTACGGCCGTCAGTGCCGCCCTCGAGGTCGAGGCCCTCCAGGGCGCCGGCGCGGTAGAGACGGGGGATGCGGGGCGCCTCGCCAAGGCGGAGGCGGGTGGCCAGTTCTGCCCCGGGCCGGAGCTGGAGCGAAGGCTGGAGGAGCTGGTGCTGGTCGGGGACCAGTAGCCCGAGGTCCAGAAAGACGCGCCAGCCGTCCTGTTCGACTAGGACCTTGGTGGAGCCGATCCTGCCGACCCCGCCGTAAAACGAAAGCAGTGCCATGTCAGGTCTGCTCCTTTCCTCCCGACGGCACCGGTGCTCGCGTCTCGGCCGAGCGGCGGGCGCCGGCAGTGCTTACCCAGCGCTCGATGTCGGAGAGGATGGCTTCGAGCACCGGGCCTTCGAAGTCGGCGGCGCCGGCGGGGCCGGCACCGTAGGCGTTGACGTAGGCCCCAGCGGCGCGAGCGGCGAGGGCGGGGGCGACGTCGTTATCGAAGTGGTCCCCAACGCAAAGGACCGACGGCATCTGCAGCCCGTAGACGGACGCCGCGGCAGCAAGGCGAGCAGGGAGCAGGGTGGGCTTGGCGGCTTCGCAGACCACCTCGTCGAAGCACTGGGCGATCCCGAGGCGGTGGAGGAGCCGGTAGACGCCGAACGCGGGAGTGTTGGTGAGGAGGATGTGCCTGGAAATGGGCCGCATGCGGGCGATGGCCTCGGGCAACCCTCTGGGCACTTCGAGCGGGCACTCGCCGCTTTCCATGTACTCCCGTGCCCGCCGGAACTCTTCGTGAAAACGGCTCGGGCTGAGCGCGCTCGGGCCTGCCGGCGGCCCGGCTGGGGGAGGGACGTCGCTGGGCCGGTCCTCGTCGCTGGGCCCCTCGCCGGCGGTCGACCTCACGCCGTCGCCGGCGGTCGACCCCACGCCGTCGCCGGCCACCAGGTAGCGGGCCGCCAGCTCGACCGCCGCCTCCCAGCCATCCGCGGCGTGGATGCCGCCTTGGCCCGAAAGGTACTGGTCGAGGCTGGCCAGGTACTCGCCACGTTGGCCCGGGGCGAGCCAACGGGCGATCTCCTCGCCGTAGCGCCGGCACCCCGCCGGCGCCCGGTACACGGTGCCGTCGAAGTCCCAGAAGACCACGGCGGTGACCGGCCGGCGCAGGATGTGGGGCGTGGCCGGGGCGGCTGGCGGCTCGGGGCTCATCCCTTTACCGCGCCCGTGCCGGCGAAGGCCCCCTCGACGAGCCGGCGCTGTGAGAGCATGAAGACGACCATAACCGGAAGGCTGGTGAACACCACCGCGGCCGACAGGCCGGTCCAGTCCGTGCCGTTGGTCCCCAAGAAGGTGGCCAGGCCGACCTCGATGGGCTGGACCGAAGCGCTGCTAGTCATTATGAACGGCCAGAGGAAGCTGTCCCAGGAGCCTATGAAGACATAGAGGCCGATCGTGATGATGGCGGGCCAGGCCAGGGGGGCGGCCACCTTCCACAAGAACCGCAGTTGCGAGGCGCCGTCGAGCTCGGCGGCCTCGATCAGTTCTTCGGGCAGGGACTGGAAGAACTGGCGGAGCAGGAAGATGCCGAACACCGACGCGCCCCACGGCACGATCTGCGCCCAGTAGGTGTTGAGCCAGTGGATGTCGTCCAAGACTATGTAGTCGGGGATGATGAGCACCACCTGGGGCACCATCAGGATCATCAGGACCAGCACGAAACAGATTTCCCTGCCCCGGTAGCGCATTACGCCGAGGGCGAAGCCGGCGAGTAGCGAAGTGGCCAGGACCAGTACCACGGTGCACCCCGCTATCAAGACAGTGTTCAAGAAGTAGTGCACCCACGGGGCCTCGCCCCAGGCCCGGGCGTAGTTACCGGCGTCGCCCCCGGGGAAGAACCGCGGCGGGAAGCTGTAGACCTCCGAGCTCGTGTCGAACGATGTCGTGATGACCCAATAGAAGGGGAAGGCGAACAGCGCCCCGATCAGGACCACGGCCAGCGTGGAGCCGGGCCGCCGGGGCAGGGCGCGCCGCCAACGCGCCCCGACCCGCAGAGCAACTGCCAGTCGCGCCGCCACCTGCTCAGTGGAGGGCCGCCATGGCCTTTTGCTGGGCCGCCGCCAAGGCTTGTGCGGGGGCCTCCCCGTTTACGAGCGCGGCTTGGAGCGCCGTGCCTACCTGGCCGACCGCCTCGGTCCACCAGGAAAAGGCGGGGCTCGGCGTGGCGTACTGGAGCTCCTCGGCGGCGATCTTCTGGTAGGGGTGCGTGGCGTCGTAGCCCGCCATGAGCGGGAGGGCGGCCTTGGTGACAGGCAGGTAGCCGGTCTCCTCGGCCCAGTAGGCGGTCTGCTTGGGCTCGGACAGCCACTTCATGAACGACCAGGCGGCCGAGCGTTCGGCGCGAGTCGCCTTGGAGAACATGACCACGTTGGTCCCTTCGAGGGCGTTGGCCTGGCCGGCGGGCCCTGACGGCACGGCCGCCACCTCGAGAGTGAACTTCTTGCCGACCGCGTCGACCACGTAGGGGTACCCTGCGACCGTCGAGATGTCGAAGGCGCTCCGTCCGGCCCCGAGGGCGGTCTGGCCGGGGTAGTTGGTCCCGATCTTCACGTACCCCTTCTTCACCATGGACTGGAGCATGGACAAGGCAGAAACGGCGGCCGGCGTGTCGAGCGTGGGCTTTTGGTTATTGGTCCAGGTGCCCCCGTAGGCCCGCACCATGGAGAGGTAGACGTAAGTCCCGTTTGCGGGTGCAGAAAGGGTGCCGGTGTCTATGCTTTCCGCCCAGTCGGCACCGGTCGTGAGCTTGGCACCGTCGGCCACCCACTGTGCCCAGGTCGTCGGCACCGAGACGTGGTTCTTGGCGAGCATGTCGGAGTTGTAATAGACCACGTAGTCGCTCTTGTTGAACGGCCACATCCAGATCTTCCCGTCCGGTAGGTAGAGGTCTTTCCAGACACTTGGCCAGATCTGCTTCTGGGCGGCCCCGCTCACCCCGTGCTTGCCGCTCACGTAGCCCCCGAGGGGTACGATCGCCTTGGAGGCGGCGAAGGTGGCGGCCCAGTTTTCGTACGCCTGGCCCATGGTCGGGGGGTTGCCGGCGGCGACCGCGGCCTCCTCTTTTTGCAACAAAGTGCCGTAGTCTGGCTCTGCGACCAGCTGCACCGTGATGCCGGGGTTGGCCTTTTCGAACTCGCTCGTGAGAGCGGAAAGGGCCGTCTTTTGCGTGCCGGAGGACATCGCCTCCATGAAAGAGATCGACACTTTGGCGGCTGCGGCAGCGGGCGCTGCCGGGGCCACCACGAAGGTTGCCAGGGTGGCAACAGCGGTGGGTATACCGGCTAGAGAGAGGCGTCGGGCTCTCATATGTTTGTGCTCCTTTCGGTAGGTAGGGTTTTGTATTGGTGGGAGGTCATGTGCCTCTTCGGCGTGCCAGCCGTAACTGGACGAGGGTGAACGCTACGATAACCACGAACAGCACGACAGCGATCGCAGCCGACGGGCCGGTCTTGTAGAAGACGAAGTTGTCCTCGTAGAGCAGGTACCCGAGCGTGGTCGTGTGACCGAGCGGGCCACCTTGGGTCATCGTGTAGAACTGGGTGAAAGCCTTCAGGGAATCGATGGTCGTGATCACCGCGACAAAGAGCGTCACCTGCGACAGCTGGGGCAGCACGACGTGCCATACCTCGCGCAGCCGGCCGGCACCGTCGCAGCGAGCTGCTTCGCGCAGCTCCTGGGACACCGTGGCGAGCCCGGCGAGGAAGATTATGACCGTGAAACCGAGGTTGTGCCAGAGCGTGTAGGCGATCACCGCTGGGAGCGCCCAGGTGGCCGATTCGAGCCAGTTTTCCGTGGGCAGGCCGGCGATGTGGAGGACGCTGTCCAAGAGGCCGAACTGGGGGTTGAAGATCCATATCCACACGATCGAGGTCGCCACCACGGGCGTGAAGTACGGCGTGAGGACGGCCAAGCGCACGACCCGGCGGAGCAAGCCGGCGCCGGAGAGCAAAAGGGCGATGCCGAGCCCGAAAAAGACGCTCGCGGTCACCGTCACGCCCACGAAATAGACCGAGACCACCACAGCCTGCCAGAACTGCGACGAGGACACGAGGTCCACGTAATTGGCCCCGCCGACGAAGTGCGACATAGAAGCGTTGAGGAGGTTCCAGTCGAAGAAACTGATAAAGAGGACGAATATCGACGGCCCGACGATGAACACGAGAAAGATGAGGAGCGCCGGCGCGAGGTAAACGGGCGCGTAACGGCCGCTTCTTATGAAGCTCGCGGGCCGCGAGCGGGCACGCCTCTGGCTGGACCAACTCGGTGCGGCACGGGGTGGCGCCGGAGCGGCTTGCACTACCGTGCTCATCGCCCACGCTCTACAACCGCTCGAGGCCCGCCTGAACACCCCGTGACGGCAACTTGAACCGAGCGAGAAGGGGGCGCCAAAACTCCGTGAACGCCATGGACGTCCCTCCTTGGGCGGCCGGGATACCGCACGGTCCACATCGTGGATCACCCTTCAGTTCAACTTCGGTTCACCATTTGTTAACCTGGTGTTCACCTTGGCCTGTACTATAGCCCGGTGCTCGACCGTCGGCAAGGCTTTCGTCCTGCCCCGCCATGCTCCCCTGGGACCTCTTCAGCCGAGGTGGCCGGGCCCCTCGAGGCCGGTCCAGGGGCACTAGGAGGGGCTAGCGCCGATGCAAGCTGCCTTGTTCACTGTCACGCTGGTACTGGCCTTTGTGAGCGGGTCCAACGACGGCGCCACTTTGACTGCCATCGGCGCACGTACTGGTGTCATCTCGCCCCTGTTCGGCGTCCTGGTCCTGTCGGCCTCGGTCGGGGCCATGCCGGCGCTGGCCGGTACCAAGGTGGCGACGACGCTGGCCCACGGGCTGGTCTCCTTCGAGCACTCCGGGGGGAAGGCCGACTTCTTGATGGCGGCGCTGGCAACCCTGGTCGTGGTGTTCGTCCTTTCCCGGCGGGGCCTGCCCACCAGCGTCACATTGGCGCTCAACGGGGCGATCGTAGGCGTAGGCATCGGTGCAGGGCTCAGTGTGGGCTGGTCGACGGTCGGCTACGTCCTCGCCGCCGGCGTGTTGGCGCCTCTGATCGCGGGCCTCTCGGGCTTCGCAGCCGTCCCCGGGGTAGGCCGGGCGCTGCGCTCGCCTTCCCGCCGCCGGGCGCGGGGCAAGCTCGTGAAAGCCGTCTCTTACCTGGCCAGTGCGGGCGCCTATGGGGCCAACGACGCCCAGAAGATGGTCGCCTTCGCCGCTATAGCCACGGGCGCGGGGCTGGGCCCGGTGCATGTCCTGCTCGTCACGCAAGCCGCGGTGGCCTGCTGCTTTGCTGCCGGGGCGCTCTACTCGGTCCGCAGGCTGGCGGGGCGCATCACCGAGCAGATGGTGAGGGCACCCCAGGCCGGGCCGGTCGCGGCGCTTTTCACCTCGTCGGCTGTGGTGACCGTCGCGGCCGCCTTGGGCCTGCCCATCGGTTCGACGCAAACAGCCACGGCCGGGCTGATCGGTGCAACGAGGAAGCTTGCCCCCCACCGCACGCGCGCCGAACAGGTCTTGGCCCTCGGTGCCGCCTGGGTAGCCACCCTGCCGAGCGCAGCGCTCCTCGGGGTCGTGGCTGGCCTCGCAGTGGCCGCGGCGCGTTGACCGGGGAGTGGCGTTGAGCGGGGAGTGGCGTTGAGCGGGGAGCGAGAGCACCTTGGCGCTGGGCAGCCGGCGCGACCACAGGGAGGGTGCCGGCCCTCACATTGCGGCCTCCCACTCCTCGAGCTGAGCCGGTGAGGAACACCCCCGGACGTCAACTGCACCGTCTTCGGTCGTTCGTGAGCGACGTGGCGGGGGCCTCGTCCAATAGGCTCTTGACCACCCTGGCCGAGCACGCCTCGGTGGCACGCGACGCCATGGCCCTCGCCGCGGACGTGGTCGCGCAGCCGGGGGGGCCCAAGGTCGCAGACGGGAACATGGACAACCTCGAGCACCGAGGAGACCGCCTACGCCGGCAGTTGGTGGCCGAGTTGGCCCAGACGCTAGTCACCCCCCTCGACCGCGAGGATCTTTTCCGCCTCTCCCGGTCGGTCGACGACCTGGTGGACAACGTGCGCGACTTCGTCCGTGAATGGGCCTTGTACAACCCCGAGAGCGGGCGCAACCTGGCCTCTCTCTTGGAGGTGCTGAGGGCGGGGACGGACGAACTAGCCGCTGCGATCACAGCCGTCCTCCACAAGTCCGATCGGGCAGCCACGCACCTGATCGAGGCCAAGCACGCAGCCAGCAGCGTCCGGCGCCGTTTCGAGGAGGAAGTCGCCGCACTATTCGTGGGCGAGTTGAGCCCGGAGGTCCTGAAGCACCGAGAGCTGCTCCGGCGCTTGGACGTGGTCGGCCTTCGACTGGGCGAGGCCTCGGACGTGCTCTTCGATGCGCTGGTCAAGCGCGGGGAAGGGCTCATGCCCCCGAGCGACCCGGAATAGGGTTGGCTCGCCGACCAGGCGGTCTTCAGGTCGGTATCTTGGCGGTCGCGGAGCGGAGGTGCCCACGGTGGCAGACGTCCTAGTCGTCGGCTCGTACAACGCCGGGTTTACCATCTACGCGCCGCACCTGCCGAGGCGGGGCGAGACAGTTGGCGATGCCAGGTTCGACTGGGGCCCGGGCGGGAAGGGCGCGAACCAGGCCATCGCATTGCGCCGGTTGGGAATTGACACCTGCTTGGTGACCAAGCTGGGGGAAGACGTGTTTGGCGACCACGGCCGGGACGTCCTATTGGCCGAGGGGTTGCCGGCCTGGGGGATCCTGAGGGCCAAGGAGCCGACCGGCGTGGCCTTTATTTTGGTCGAGGCCGACGGGGAGAACAGCATCGTGGTTGCCCCGGGGGCCAACCTGGCTCTTGGCCTGGACGACGTCATGGCCTTGGGCGACGAAGCAGGCGTGAGCCGCTTCGTGCTGCTGCAGTTGGAGTGCAGGACGGAGTTGGCTGTGGACGTCGGTCGATGGGCCAGGTCGGGCGGCCGGCGCGTCGTGCTCGATCCTGCCCCCGCGAGAGCCCTGCCACCTGAGGCGCTGGCCTATTTCGACATCATCACGCCCAACGAGACCGAACTCGCCTTACTGAGCCGGGCCCTCGGTGGTCCCGACGGCGGCACAGTCGAAGCGCAGGCCGCGGCACTGTTGGAAAAGGGTGCGCACGATATCGTCGTGACGTTGGGCCAACGTGGCGCGCTCTGGGCTTCCGCGGCAGGGTTCCAGAGCTTCGAGGCCTACCCCGCGGACGTCCGGGACACGACGGGAGCGGGGGACGCGTTCAGTGCTGCACTGGTGGCGGCCCTGGCCCGGGGTGCCTCGCTCCCAGATGCCATCGACCTGGGCTGCCGCGCGGGTGCCTACTGCGTGAGCCATGACGGTGTGATCGACGGCCTGGCTACTTGGAGCGCGCTCGCCGGCATGAAAAAGGGGCCGGCTCAATGAGGAACTTGCATTTATAGCCGCCACCAGGTGCCCGCTCAGGCGTCTCCCGGCGTGAAGGGCCCGAGGTTGCCCGGTTTGCCGGTGTCCTCGGCAAAGGGGTGGCCTTCCAAGTGGCTGAGCAAGTTGGCGAGGCTCGCCTCCGCGACGCAAACGACGCTGTCGGCCCCGCCGTAATACAGGTGCAACGTGTCGCCGTCGTCACGGAGCACCCAGCCGCAGGGGAACACCACGCCGGAGACGTCGCCGTGGCGCTCGTAGGGCTCCTGGGGGCCGAAGACCCACTCGTTGCCACGGGCGAGCACCTTGGTCGGGTCGTCGCGGTCGAGCAAGGCAAGCCCGAGGCGGTAAAGAGAGCCCGACGCTGTCACTCGCACGGCGTGGTAACAAAGGAGCCAGCCGTCTCTCGTGAGAAGCGGGGGAGGCCCGAGGCCCACCTTGTTCGCGTCCCACCAGCCGCCCCGGCGGGCCGCGAGCAGCACCTGAGAATCGCCCCAGTGGCGGAGGTCGGGGCTGAAGGATATCCACACGTGCGCGCCGAACCCGGCGCCGGAGGGCGACGGCCGGTGGATGAGCGCCCAGCGGCCCCCGAAGCGCTCGGGGAACAGGGCAGCATCTTTGTCCTCGGGCGGCTGCAGGACCCCGCGGCGCTCGAAGGAGGCGAAATCACGCGTCTTGGCCAGGCAGACGAGGGGCCCGGCGTGCGAGTAGCCCACGTAGACCACCAGGTACTCGTCGTCCACCTTGGTGATCCTCGGGTCCTCGACGCCCCAGTGCTCCCCGAAGTACCCCGGGAGCGGGTCGAGACCGCGGAGAGGGTCTATCTCCCAACCGGTCAGGCCGTCGCTGCTTGTAGCCACGACGAGCGAAGACAGCCCGGTCCGGTGCTCGACCCGGAGGAGCAGAAGGGTCCTGTCACCTACGACCGTCGCCCCGGCGTTGAACACGGCGTTCACCATGCGTGGGAAATGCGCCGCTGTAATGATAGGATTCGCCGCGAAACGGCGGAAGAGTTCTCTGGGGTCCGCGTCTGGGCTCATGGGTTCTTCTATTGTTGCGTACTCAACAAGCTACCAGCGGAGCCGACAAAAACCATATGAGGAGATGGGTCGAGAGCGAGGGTGGTCGCGGGGCCGCTCAGCCGGGCGAGGGCTCGGGGCGTCATGTAACGCGTCTCGCTCACCGGCCGGTGGTGCAGGCGGCGATCGCACCCGGGTACGGGGCCATGTTCAATGCCGGGGTCGTGCACCACGAGGGGGAGTACCACCTCTTCGCGAGGGCGGTCCGTTCGGGGTACCGCCGCAACCCCGGGCCGGGGGACCGTTTCGTCGACTACAACTCCGACATCGTGGTGCTCACGTCTACAGACGGCTTGGGCTACCGCTTCGGCTACGTGCTCGCCGGCGCCGGTACCGACGGGGCTCAGTGCTTCGAAGACCCTCGTGTGCAGCGCGTCGTCGACCGGGGCCGCGAGCAGTTCGTCATGACCTATACGTGGCTCCCGCCTTCGGGGAGCGGGCTCCCCTGGCGCATAGGGGCGCACCGGCTCGTGTGGGACCGGGGCAGGTGGTGGCTGGAGGAGGGGAGCGGCCGCGTGCTCGGGCCCGAGGGGGTCCCGGACAAAGACGCGGTGGTCTTTTGCTTGTCCGACGGGCGGGTTGCTCTCGTCCACCGGATCCACCCCGACATCCAGATTGCCGTCTTCGACGACCTCGAGCACCTCTGGGACCCGCCCGAGGGCTATTGGGACGCCTACATGGCCGAGCTGCCATCTCACACCCTGCTCACACCGAGCCCCGGAGCGCTCGGGGTCGGAGCGGGGGCGCCGCCGGTCGAGACCGATGCCGGCTTGCTCTTCTTTTTCCACGAGCGGCGTGCCGACGGCTCTTACACCATGAACGTCGCCCTCCTCGACCCGGCGACGGGCAAGGTGGTGTCCCGCCTCCCCGCCGCCGTGCTCGAGCCCGAGCTCGAGTGGGAGCGCCGGGGCGACGTGGACGAGGTGGTGTTCGTGCAGGGAGCGCACCGCGAAGGCGACAACATCTACCTGACTTACGGAGCGGCCGACCGCTACGTCGGTGCCGCTACCGCTTCGGTCTCGAGCCTCCTCGACGCGCTGAAAACCTGCGCCTGAGCTAGCGCCATCGCCCCGACGAACGCGATCGTCGACTCCGCCCCCTGGTTGGCGTTGACGCCACCGGGGTGGAGCCCGTCGTAGCCGCCGCCCGTGGCTGGGTCCCAAATGAGCGCTCCGTTATCGTTGCGCCCGAGCCACCACCAAAGCGCCGCCTCGAGCGACGCGCGCCAACGGTTTTCCCCTGAGAGGCCGAACGCCCGGGCGCAGGCGTGCGCCATCGCGCCCGCCTCGATCGGCTGCTGGTCCCAGGCCGGCTTGGGCCCGCCCGGCCCTCGCCCCCCGACTGGGGCAAAGCTGAAGCGGCCCTCGACGCCTTCCTCGTCGACCAGCCAGCAGAGGAGGTCGAGGCCGCCGGCGACCAGGTCGTCGCGACCGAGCGCCTCACCAGCAGCCAGCAACCCCGCGGGCAGGAGCGCATTGGCATAGGTGAGGCGCGGCTCGGGCCAGCGCCAGGAGCGCTTCCCGGGCGCCTGTCCGGCGTCGAGAGGGCCAAATCCCTCCTCGCTCGGGGCGCCAGCGGGCAGGGGCAGGACCTTTGCGGCCCCGGCCAACAGACGGCGCGCCACCCGACGGGAGCGCCGGTCCGCGTGCTCGGAGAGGGCCACCTCGGCTGCGCCCAGTGCGGCGTAGGCGGTAGCTCTGGGCCAGGAGGAACGGAAGGCGGCCGCCTGGACGAACAACGCCCCGGCACGCTCGCGCACGGCCTCCCACGGGGCCTCGGCGGTGGCTGCGCCGAGGCCGAGCAAGGCCCGGCCGGCGGCGTCGTCGCTCGGTGGCTCGGTCGTCCAGCGCCCCTGGGCACCGAGACGGAGGCGGAAGCGGCCGGCGCCGAGGTGAGCACCCTCCACGAAGCGGAGCGACTGGTGGGCCAGTTCCTCTGCGTAGGGGTCAGCCGGTACTCGGCAGGCGAGGGCGAGGGCGCGCCCGTTGTCGTCCGTGCAGTACCCGCATTCGGGGCGCGGTTCGGCCCCGAGGGCATGCTCGAAAAGCCCGAACGGCCCCGAAAGCCGCCTCAGGTGCCGGAGCGTCGGCTCCGGCGGGGACACCGGGCCAGAACGCTCTCGGGAACCGGTGGAGGCGGCCGGGCGCGACGCGACCTTCGATGACCTACCGTCACCGCCGGTCACGCCATCGCCCTTTCCTTTTCCTTGACAAGGACCTCTTCGATGAGATGCCGGTACGATGCCCCCACTGCTGGCCAGAGTAGGGCCTCCGCCTCGCGCTCGGCGCTCGCCGCCATCCGCTCCGCCACCCCCGGCTCGAACAGGACGTGCGCGAGGGCGTCCGCCATCGCCTCGGCGTCACCGTGGGGGACGGTCACGCCGGCGCCGCGCGCGAGCAGTTCGGTAGCGTGGGGGAACCGGGTCGCCACCACGGGCTTGCCCGAGGCCAGCGCCTCCACCAGCACGCCGCTCGAGACCTGGTCGGTCGAGTCGTAGGGCAAGAGCACGGCGTCGGCCGAACGGACCAACGCGCGTAGCGATGCCCAGTCGCGGTAAGCGTCGTCGAAGCTCACGCTGCTCGCTACACCCAGATCCTCTGCGAGGGCCTCGAGCGAGCGGCGGTAAGCCTCGCCGAAGGACGAGCGGACCTTGGGGTGGGTCTGGCCGGCGACGACGTAGGTGACCTCGCGGCCCCGCCGGCGGAGGGCGGCCACCGCCCTGATGGCGTGCTCGATGCCTTTGCCCGGCCCGAGCAGGCCCCAGGTGAGCACCGTCGGGACCGGTGCCGGGGGCTTCCACGGGGCGAAATTGGCGGCCGCGCCGTGAGGGACCACGGCCACCCGGGCGGGCTCGGTGCCGTGGGCCGCCACCAAG
>JAJZYO010000028.1 GCA_021798075.1 Actinomycetes bacterium | reverse complement strand
AAACGGGGCCGTAGAGATGGAGATCGAGCTCGAAGGCACCCGTACCAAGGTGATGGCCGAGGTCGCGCTCCAGATCGGCGAGGGGAGGGTGCGTTGTGTTTGCCTGAAGCCCACCGACGGCTTGCGGCGGGGTGCCCCCGTCCGCAACCTAGGGCACGGCATCGCGGTGCCGGTTGGAGACGCTGTCCTCGGCCACGTATTCAACGCCGTGGGAGACGTGTTGGACTCGGAACCCCTTGGCGATGTCGAGGAGCATTGGGATATCCATCGGCCGCCGCCACCTTTTGACGCACTCGAGCCGAAGTCCCAGATGTTCGAAACGGGCATCAAGGTGATCGACCTCCTTGAGCCCTACGTACAAGGGGGCAAGATCGGTCTTTTCGGTGGTGCCGGGGTTGGCAAGACCGTGCTCATCTTGGAGATGATCCACCGTGTCGCCGAGCAGCACGGTGGCGTTTCGGTCTTCGGCGGCGTGGGTGAGCGGACGCGTGAGGGTAACGACCTCTGGCTCGAGATGCGCGAGTCGGGCGTCATAAAGCGTGCCGCACTCGTCTACGGCCAGATGGACGAGCCCCCTGGGGTCAGGTTGCGGGTCGGCTTGTCTGCTCTCACGATGGCCGAGTACTTCAGGGACGTGCGCAACCAGGACGTTCTTTTGTTCATCGACAACATCTTCCGTTTCGTGCAGGCGGGCTCGGAGGTCTCGACCCTGCTCGGGAGGATGCCCTCAGCTGTCGGCTACCAGCCCACCCTCGCCGACGAGATGGGCGAGCTGCAGGAGAGGATCACCTCGACGAGAGGGCACTCGATCACGTCGGTCCAGGCTGTTTATGTGCCGGCGGACGACTACACGGACCCCGCACCCTTCACGACCTTCACGCACTTGGACGCCACTACCCAGCTGGCGCGCGAGATTGCTGCCATTGGTATCTACCCGGCCGTCGACCCCCTGGCCTCGACCTCCAACATCCTCGCGCCCGAAGTCGTCGGGGACCGCCACTACCAGGTGGCACGGCGCGTCCAGCAGGTCCTACAGCGCAACCGCGAGCTCCAGGACATCATCGCGATCCTCGGCATGGACGAGCTGTCCGAAGAGGACCGCACTACCGTGCTCCGGGCGCGCAAGATCCAGCGCTTCTTGTCGCAGCCGCTCTTCGTGGCCGAGGTGTTCACCGGGATCAAGGGGGTTTACACCCCTGTCTCCGAAACGGTCGAGTCCTTCGAAGCTCTCGTCAACGGTGAGCTCGACGACCTGCCGGAGCAAGCCTTCTTGAACGTCGGTGGGGCGGAGAGCGCGATGGCCAAGGCACACGAGCTCGAAAAACAGGCTTGATATGGCAGCCACTCAGGTCGAGATCGTAACCCCACGAGGGGCTCTGTTCTCGGGGTCCGCAGAGATGGTCACCCTCCGCGCCGAGGGCGGAGACATTGCTTTCCTTGCCAACCACATGGCTTACGTGGGCGTCCTCGAGCCTGGCGAGTTGCGGGTCCTTCACCCTGAAGGTGCTGCACCAGGCCCGCAAGCTACGGCCGACGAGTTGCGTTTCGATGTCCAGGGGGGCGGTTTTGTGGAGGTCAGCGCCAACCGTGTCGTCGTAATCTGCGACGCTGCCACGGGGCCTCAATAGGCGCCGGCGGCAACTCGCCGGCCCAGCCATGTAATTCCTCGCAATGAGCGCGAGACGGCGGCTTGGCGTTGCTCTCCTGCTCGACCCGCCCCTCGCGGCCGAAGTCGACGGGCTCCGCAAAGCCCTAGGTGACCCGAGCCTCGAGGCCATGGCCCCTCACATCACTCTCGTGCCGCCGGTCAACGTACGAGAGGACGCCCTTGGCGGAGCCGAAAGGGTGCTGAGAGAGGCCGCCCAGTCCTTGGACCGCCCCCTCCAACTGTCGCTCGGGCCGGTTGCGACCTTTGCCCCGGTGAGCCCGGTTGTTTACTTGGCGGTGGGCGGGCCCGGCGCCAGAGGGCTCGACCACCTCCATGAAGCGGTCCTCTCTGGCCCCCTGGCGCGCTCGGCGCGCTTCGAGTGGGTGCCTCACGTGACCCTTTGCGCCGAAGCCACGCCCGAGGTCGCTCGAGCGGCAGTGGTGGCGTTTGGTTGCTACAGGGGGACAGCGCACGTGGACCGCGTGGTGCTGATGGAGGAGTCGGCAAGGCGCTGGCAGCCTCTGGCCGATGCCTGTTTGGGCAGGCCGGTCGTGGTGGGAAGGGGAGGGCTCGAGGTCGAGATCACCGAGGGCCGGGTCTTCGGCCCCGAAGCCCAAGGCCTCGCGAGCGCTTTGGCCGAGAACCGGGCTCTCGGGGAGTGGCCCATTGCGGCGTTACCGCCTGGGGCCAGCCGGCTTGTCCTTACGGCGAGGCGCGAGGGCCAGGTCGTTGGGATGGCGGCTGCTTGGTCGGCGCCCAACCCAGGTTCTTTTGTTCACGCAGGTGTGCTCGTTGCACCCCAAGCCCGTGGCCAGGGCATAGGTCGCATGTTGCTGACCGCATTGCAGGCTAGGGCAAACGTGCGGGATTGGGCAACGGGCAAGGCGTACGGCCACGGCCCCGCAGAGTTCTACGCCAGTTGTGGCTCCTGGGTGGTCGGACTGAGCGACCAAGGGCCCCCTTAGGTAGGAGAGACGGGCGAAGCGACGGGATCTGCCATCTGGTCGCTGCCTGCTGGCTCCCGGTCGCGTACCCTGAGCGGCCGGAGCTGTAGGCGGGCTTGGCGGCGACGGAGGACTTGTCTCGGGCCGCTCCCTCGTGCCGACCTCCACACTACGACGGCAAGCACCAGCCAAAGCAGCGCCACGGCTGGAGACGCCTTGTTTGGCACCACGAGTTGCCCGGCAGGAGTGATCACGAAATCAAACAACGCCACGGCAACGAGTAGCAGCCAGTTCCGTTGAGCCGGGCGCCATGCCGCCAGGGGCACTACGCCCCATGTCAGGTACCACGGCCAGATATCGGTCCCGAGGAGCACGCCGATGATCATCGCCGCCCCGAGCGACGGGGCGAGGGTAGGGACCCGCGCCCGGCTGAGGATGGCCAGGATCGCCGTGGCCCCGATCACCATCCCTCCCGCTCTAACCAAGCCGTAGATGGTCACGTGGCTCCAGCCGAAACCGAGCTGCTGGGAGACGAGGTGGATCAGGCTCGCGAAGGACTGCGACGGGCTTACCGGGATCGACACCTTGTCCGGCACGGTCACAAGTTGCGACGATGCCCAGCCAAAACCCGCGGTGAGGGCGCTTCCTGCGGCGAGGACCGCTGCGCTCGCTGAGGCGGCCAGGCCCAGCGCTCCGGCTTTTCCTCGAAGGTCAGGGTGCTCGCGCGCCCAGGTCCAGGCGATGAAGGCTACTCCAAGGAGCGCCGGCACCTTCACTAGCGTCCCGAGGGAGCACATGGCGACGCCGAGCAAGGGCCTGCGGTCGAGGGCGAGGAGCAGGCCCACCATCAGCAGGCCCACCATGAGAGCGTCGTTGTGGGCCGCCGAGAGCAGCTCGAATAGTACGAGCGGGCTGACCGCCCCGACCCACAGGGCCTCCCGGGGGTCCGCTCCCATGCGCCGAGCGAGCGGGGGCAGGGTGGCGGCGATCAGCGCGATCCCGACGAGCTCCGGCAGGCGGAACAGGAAGGCCCCTCCTGTAATGTGCCCGCCGCTCATCCCGGCCAGCCAAGCCGCCATCGAGACAAAGAGCGGGCCGTAGGGAGCGGTGGTGAGGCGCCAGATGGGGGAGACGGCGGCGAGGAGGTTGCCGAAGCCCGTCACGCCAAGGACGTTCGGCGAGTAGACGTACGGGCTCAGCTGAAGGTGGGCAAGCATCCCTTGAGCCAGGTAGCTGTACACGTCCCTGCTGAAAAGCGGCGGCCCCACTACTAGCGGGGAAGCCCACAGGGCCCCCACCACCAGGAGATCCCGGCAACGCAAAATACTCGAGCGACGGACACGGCGGAGCGCACCAAACCAGGCCCCGGACAAGGCGAGCATTCCTGCGTAGCAGGCCAGGTAGTTGCCGACCTGGCCGACGTTTGGGGGTACAACTACGCCGAACCACCATTTGACGATGCTCCCGTCGTAGCTAACGATCAGGGCTGAGCCCGAAATGGCCATGGCTACGCTGCCGACCAAGCCACCTACCAGGTACCACCAACCGATTTCCCGGCCGACGCACGCACAGTACTGCCGGAACGTGCCGGACTGCCGGAACGTGCCGGACTGCCGGGACGTGCCGGACTGCCGGGACGTGCCGGTTAGTGGCTCAGGCCGCGTCAGCGCTCCGTCCATCAGTGCCTTGTTTTGTAGGTGTTCACGGCGGGGCCGCCTCCTCCGCGGCGCGAGCAACCAACGGCTCCAAGCCCAACGACCGGCGGGCCGGTATGCCCAGCGCGCACGTATGTGTAATGCTCTACCGCTGGCTGACGCCTCCCCTTGTGGAAGTGACGGGCCTCGGGGTGCTCGTGCAGAGCCACGAGCGGTCACACGAGAGCCTATCACGGCGCCCGATAGGCCAACAACCGTCGAAGCGAACGGGTTAGGCGCGCCTTTGCCAAGTGGCCGCGCCCAGGCGTACGTGACTGGCGGCTTAGACTTTGGCCCATGACGGGAGGCATCATCTGACTATGGGTCACGGGAACCTGGCGGGGGGTCACGGGCACCTGGCGGCGGGTCATGGGCACCTGGCGGGGGGTCACGGGCACCTGGCGGCGGGTCATGGGCACCTGGCGGCGGGTCATGGGCACCTGGCGGGGCCCACCCACTTCGGGCCGGGCCCGAGCCAGTCTCGCTTTGTCGTCGCGGTTTGCCTTTGACCTCGTACAGGGCGCTGTTGCAGCGCGCTGAAGCGGTCGGGCGCAACGGGACGAGGGGCGAGGGAGGAGCACGTGGCCGTTGGGCAGCGCTGCGCGCCTGGAGGCCCGCAGCCTGGCTAGCTTGGCCTTCGCTCGCGTTCCTTTTGTTTTTCGCCTACGGGATGGCCTTTGTCTGGGGCCACTACATGTTCCTCGACTTGAGGGTCTACATGGGGGCGGCCCATGAGCTGCTAATCGGGCACGACCCCTACGATCACTCCTTTACCTTCGTCAAGCTCTACGCCACCTACCCACCCTTCGCCATGGCCGTCCTCGCCCCCTTTTCGGTCGTGCCTGTTCACGTCATGGTCTACCTCTGGTCGCTCGCGAGCCTCGCTTGCCTCGCCTTGCTTTTGTCGCTTGCCTTAGGCGAGGTCGGGCCGCTCTCCTGGCGTATGGCGAGCCGACCTTGGCGAGCGTTGCTCTCATTGTTGTTGGCCCTAGTGGCCGTCATCGCCATCCAGCCCGTGCGGGCCAACTTCGGCTTCGGCCAGATAAATATCTTCCTCATGACGATGAGCACCGCGGACGTGCTGCGAAAAGGGCGGCGTGGTCGGGGCGTGCTCATTGGCCTTGCGGCGGCGGTCAAGTTCACGCCTCTCATATTCGTCGTGGCGCTAGTGCTCGAGCGCGACTGGCGCGCAGTAATGCGGAGCATTACCGCATTTATCACGGTAACGGCTGTCACGTGGCTCATCGTGCCGAGCATCTCAGCGCGATATTTCCTGCATTTTAACACGATGGACAAGAAGATCGGCACGCCCACCTACGTGAGCAACCAGTCCGTGAACGGGATCCTCCACCGCCTTGGTATGGGTGGGGCGTTTGCCACTGTGACCTGGTTCGTGCTCTCGGTCGCCGTCATTGCTGTGGCTGCTATGGTCGCCCGCCGGCTCCTTGACACCGGCCAAAGCGTGCTACTCGTCCTGCTTGTGATCGCGGTCGCGGGCCTGCTCGCATCTCCCATCTCCTGGGACCACCATTGGTCGTGGGTCGCCCTCTTTCCCTTGGCTCTGCTCGATAAATCGCTGCGCCGCCCGGTGAGAGCGGGCTTCCTGGCCGTCATAATCGTGGCCGTTGCGGCGTTTTATTGGTGGCACTACGCCGACGGACAGGGCTACGGCATCCCTACGGGGCCTTTTACTCAGGTTGCCGACGACTCCCTCGCGCTGGCCGGGATAGCCTTCATCGGTACTTGGGCGTGGGTGCTGCGTAAGCAGATCTCGCTCAAGGACCTGTCGCCCAGGGCCCTACTGGTGAAGACCGCCAGTAGGACGCCGGATCAGTCGCCCTCGGGACCGTTGCGGCTGCCGGGGGAGCCTGCTCGGCTGGCAGCCACCCCCTTGGAAGGGCGGGCCTCTCTGGAGAGGCGCCAGAGATGGCGCAAAAATACGAGCCCTTCGCGGAGGCGCGCTTTCGATCGGCCGGAATAGCGCTCGTCGAAGCGGTAGTCGACGTTGGCGGCGCTGTGCCAGTCGCCTCGAGCTATGACTTCCAAGAGGATCTTGTAACCCTCGGGCCGCAATTGGGCGCGGTCAACCACGGAGCGTTCCAGCGCGAACAAGCCGCTCATCGGATCGGCGATGGCCCGGCTCGATGGCACGAGGCGGTGGGACAGCCACCGGCAAGACAGGGCGACTACCTGGCGTGCCGGACCGTCCAAGCCGGCGCGGCTACCGAGGATGCCGTAGCGATTGCCGGCAGCCAAGTCGTACTGCCCGGACAGGACCGGGGCCACGAGGTTGGGGACCACCTCAGGAGGATGTTGGAGGTCGGCGTCCATCACCGCTATGACGCGACCGCTCGCTTTGGTAAACCCGAGCTTCACCGCCCCCCCGAGGCCGCCGTCGCGCTGGCCTGGCCCGCGATGCAGGAGCGTGACCCGCGGGTTGCCCCTGCTCATGAGGTCTTCTACCACGTCTGGCGTCGAATCGTCCGAGTCGTCGACGAAGAGTATCTCCCAATCGGCATCGAGGCCGGCTAAGGCCGCATCGAGGCGGTCCACGAGCGGCTCGATGTTCCCGGCTTCATTGCGTGTCGGTACGACGACCGATAAAGCGGGAAGGGCACCATCGGGTACCTTTTCGGGCACGGTCTGGCAGTCTACGCGCGGCGGCGGGTGGCCAGAGACGCGGGCCTCTCGGGGTGGGGAAGGCCTGGCTCACGCCAAGGGGCCTGCTCAGCTAAGGTATCGACCAATGAGGCGCGCCTTCGGGTCGCGAGACGAGGGCGCAAGCCAAGCTCGCGGCCTCCACTTGGTCCGCGTCCGCCCAGGTTCCCGCACTTCGCCCAGGCACCTGCCCGAGGTGGCCCGCTCGTGCCTCGTCCCTATCGGTATTGGGCTCGCTGCGCACGTCGGGGCTTTGCTCGTTGCGTCCTCAACGGCTGCTTCCACGCGACAGCCGGTAAAGAACTTGCTCGTGGCGTGGGACAGCAAGTGGTATTTGAGAGCGGCAGCTGGTTACCCGCACCACATCTTGCCGGGGAAGGGCAACTCAGCGCAATCATCCCTCGGCTTTTTCCCGGCGTTGCCGCTCCTGGTGAACTTCGTGCACACGGTGCTCGCGACGAGCTATGTCGCTTCCGGCATAATAGTCAGTTCCGTGCTGTCACTGGTTGCCCCGGTGGTCGTGTGGTGGGCCCTTCGCGACGTCTTCGGTCGCCAGGGCGCCACGCGCGGCGCTGTCCTCATCTTCTTTTCACCGGGTGCTTTCGTGTTGGCGATGGTGTACAGCGAAGGGCTTCTAATCACCGCTGCGGCGCTCTGTTTTATGGCATTGCGCCGGGAGAAGTGGGCCCTCGCAGGGCTCTGCGCGGCGATCTCCAGCGCTGCTGACCCGCTTGGTATCGCAGCCTTTGCCCCCTGCGCCGTCGTCGCCTGGAAGGCGTGGCGGGACAGGGGTACCCTTCGCCCGTTCATCGCACCCTTGGCCGCACCTGCTGGCATCGCCGGGTTCTTCGCATTTTTGTGGGCGTGGACTGGGACGCCGCTCGCTTGGTTCATCACCCAAAGGCGTGGTTGGCAGGGTGGGGCATTTTTTTCCGGCATCCCGACAGCGTTTAGGTACGTGTACCGCTTTGGCTTCAACGACATCAACGACACCGTGAAGATGTTGAGCGTACTAGTCATAGCCGTCCTGCTCGTTGTTTTCTTGAAGGGGCGCCCTGGAGCCGCTTTCGTCGCTTTCGTGCTCGCCACCCTCTTCTTGGCGGCCGCCTCCCCGATCGTCAGCTTGACGCCGCGGGTCGCATTGCGTGCCTTCCCGCTAATCGGTGTGGTTGGTGCCCGTGCCCCGAGGCGCCTTTACCCCGTGCTCGTCGGCTTCTCGGCTTTGGTGATGGCTGCCCTGGCCGCGATGTCTTGGGGTTCGGCGCGGATCCCCTTCACCCCGTGAGCGCGCCCATCTGCAGAGGTACGGGGCATGCCAGCGACGTCGTTGTCGTTGGCGCTGGGCCAGCGGGGCTCACCGCCG
This sequence comes from Actinomycetes bacterium, assembly GCA_021798075.1. The sequence continues at coordinate 3,947 of JAJZYO010000028.1, read as the reverse complement.
CTTACGAGCTGGCTCGTCGCGGCCGGACCTGCACGGTGCTCGAGGCGAGCAGCGGAGTTGGAGGGCTCGCTCGGACCGTGGAGCGCGAGGGCTGGTTGGTGGACCCGGGAGGCCACCGCTTTTTCACCAAGGTGGAAGCCGTGAAGGACATCTGGCACGAGATCCTCCCTGAGGAAGATTTCATGGTGAGGCCGCGGCTGTCTCGGATTTACTACAAGGGCAAGTACTACGATTACCCACTGCGACTGCCCAATGTAGTGAGCAACCTGGGATTTTGGGAGTCACTTCGTTGCGCCGGCTCTTATGCATGGGTGCGTACTTTCCCTCCTAAGTCCCAGGACGGGTTCGAGGGTTGGGTGGCGGCTCGTTTCGGGTGGCGCCTCTATGAACATTTTTTCAAGTCCTACACGGAGAAAGTCTGGGGGGTGCCGGCATCGGAGCTCCGGGCGGACTGGGCCGCCCAGCGGATACGGGGCCTTGACTTCGCGACCGCCGTCAGGAACGCAATCGGCCCCAAGTCCCACCAAGGCACGGTAAGGACCTTGGCGGACCGGTTCGAGTACCCACGGCTCGGCCCGGGGATGATGTGGGAAGCCTGCAGGGCCAAGGTCGAGGCCGCCGGCTGCCGTGTGATCACGGGTGCGAAGGTGGTGGCCGTGCGGAGGGAGGAGGGGCAGGCGGTCGCGGTGGTCGCTCAGAGCGGCTCGGTCACGGCCGAGCACGCAGCTGGCGCAGTGATCTCGTCGATGCCACTCCCCTGCCTGGTGAGGGCGGTCGTGCCTGAGGCGCCTGCCCGAGTCCTGGCTGCGGCCGGGGAGCTGCGGTACCGCGGCCACCTGACCGTGGTCCTCGTGGTACCCGAAGAGGCGAGCTTCCCCGACAACTGGGTGTACGTGCACGACCCGAAGGTGCGTGTCGGTCGCGTCCAGAACTTCGGGCGCTGGTCGCCGTGGATGGCTAGGGATGGGCGCACCAGTCTCGGGCTCGAGTACTTCGTCTCAGAAGGAGACGAGCTCTGGTCCATGCCCGACCAAGAGCTGGTGGCCATGGCCAAGGCGGAGATCGAGCTCATCGGCCTGGTGGGCCGCGACGTCGTCGAGACCGGCTTCGTGGTGCGCACGCCCCAGGCGTACCCCTACTACGATGCGGGTTACAAGCAAAATGTCAACATCGTCCGGGGCTGGCTCGAGGACGGCCTTCGCAACGTGCAACCCGTGGGCCGCAACGGTATGCACCGTTACAACAACCAGGATCACTCGATGTACACCGCCATACTCGCGGTGGATAACTTGTTGGGTGCCGCGCACGACGTTTGGTCGGCCAACGTCGAGGAGGCGTACCAGGAGGAGATGAAGTCTGGCATGAGCCCGGTTGATGCGATGACGCCCGGGGGGCAGGCAGGCAGGGTAACCGTACCGCGGCCCCTCCCATCGGGAGAGGGTTCCGGTCGCGAGGCGCCGGTACTTCCCTCGTCGCGCTCTCGGGGGGAGCGATGACCAGGAAGGTCTGGTACTGCCCCTTCTGCGGGTACGAGGTAAACGCCCGCGGCCGCTGCCACAGCTGTGGCGAGAGGCTCGTCGCCTCTCCCCTCGGGGAGCTCGAGTCCGGGCCTGAGGATGACGAGGTCGGCTACCGCCTGGACCAGTGGGACGACGCCACCAGGGGCAGGATGATCCAGCTGCTCATATCGGCCAGCGTGCCGCACCGCTTCGAGGACGAAGAGCTGGTCGTACTGGCCGAGGACGAAGATCGGGTGGACCGCCTTGTCGCTCGTGCCACGGGCAGCGAGGACGAGGACGAAGAGCTGGAAGACGGGGGAGCGAAGAAGGCGCTGGCGGCCGGGGACCGGCGGACCTCCTTGGAGCTTTACGAAGCGGCCAAACTCCTCCGTCAGGACCCGACTGACATGCAAGCCGACGTTGCCCTTGCCGAAGCGTCTGCCGCTGTTTTCGCCGTCGACTACCTTCCCGACCTGGACGAAGCGCATATGGCTGCGGTTGGGCGCGTCACGCGGAGGCTGCTTGGTGCTCTCGGCGCCGACGAGGCTTTGGAAGACGAGATCCGCCACCAGGCCGAGATCCTGTGCCGCCTGGTCGCGCCGAGCGCAGGCGAGGCCGAGGCGGATGCCGAGACCGAGCGGGCGCGGGCGCGTCTCGAGACGGGTGCCAAGGAGAAAGGCCGGCAGGTCGAGCTGCCCCAGTCGGAGGTGACTCCTGGCGGCGAGCTGGGCGCCAACGTACCCAGTCAAGCTGGTCCCGGAGAGCCAGGCGCTTCCGGAGAGCCAGCCGCTTCCGGAGAGCCAGCCGCTTCCGGAGAGCCAGGGGGTGCCGGAGGGCCTGACGGTCAAGGTGGCGAGCAGGGGGGCGAAGAGGCGCCGAGCGTAGCCCTGGTGGCCGATGAGGAAGGGGCGCTTGTCGAGCTTGGAACCGAGATCGAGGCACGCGCCGAAGGCTTGGAGGCCAGCCCGGCCACAGAGGTCGACCAAGCGGGCCAACTAGACCAAGTCGACCAACTAGATGAGCTCGAAGATGTCGGAGAGGACGAGGTCGAGGACGAAGACACGGGCGAGATCGTCTACGAGCTTGGGGAATGGCTACCTGAACAGCGCATCGAGCTTTCCATGCTGCTCGAGTCCGCCGGCGTGGCTTACAACTGGGAGGGTGCCGACCTGACCGTGGCAGAAGATCACGAGACCGAGGTGGAGGCGCTCTTCGGCCAGGTGCGCGGGCTTGCCGAGGAAGATGACGAGGCGCGCTACCGCTCGATCGAGGAGCTCTTCGGTTCAGTGGACCGCCTTGCCAACGACCCGAGCAACGAGGAGCGCCAGCAGGCCTTCCTCCACGCAGTAGCGGCCGTCGAGCAGCCGACCCCGGTGGGTGTCGACGACGCGTACTGGTGGCGTGTGCGCAGCCAGGGCCACGCTGTCGTGGCGGCCTTGGAGGCGGACGGCCGCTTGGACGAGGTCTCGCGCGAGGCGGCGCTCCTCGCGGAGATGCTCCACGAAATGGTCTGAGGGCCACCAGGCAACGGCCCCGTAGGATGCGCTAGCCCGGCGCCGCTGCCAGGAGGGCAGCACGGGCTCGCGACCACCTCATGGCTTGCCGTAGAAGATCCGTTCGGTCACACGTCGCGCGCGGCGGGTGAGCCTGCGGTAGCGGTCCCGAAGCTCGGGGGCGGTAGTGCCCAGGCTTCGGGCCAGCGCCGTCAGGTGGTGGCCTGGCGGCGGGAGAGAGTCACCGGGGCGGCCGCGCACGAGGTAAAGACGGTTGCGTGTGGCCTCGCAAAACCTGTACGCTTCAGCCAGCACCTCGGCGTCGACTGGGTCGACGAAGCCGCCCGAGCGCAGCGCTGCAAGGGCGTCCAGAGTGCCCTGGGCCGGGACGGAAGCCCGGAGCTGGAGAAGCTGCACCGTCCACTCGACGTCGGACAGGGAGCCCGGGCCGAGCTTCAGGTGGAACTCCGGGTCTTCGCCAGCGGGGACTCGCTCCCGTTCCATGCGTGCCTTCAGGCGGCGCATCTCTCGTACCCCGTCCTCGGAGAGGGGCCGGCCCCACACGAACTCTGACGCCAACGACATGAAGCGCCGGCCGACCTCGGGGTCGCCGGCGACGGGGCGCGCCCGCAAGAGCGCTTGGCGCTCCCACGTTTCAGCCCATCTGTTGTAATAGCCCTCGAAGGCCCCCAAGCTCCGAGCGAGCGCGCCCTTGCGGCCTTCGGGCCGCAGGGACAGGTCGAGCTGGAAAAGACGTTGTACGGGGGGCGCGCCGTTGACGAGGATGAGCAGGTCTTCTGCGAGCCGCTCGGCATCGGTCGGCGAGCACTGCCTGTCGTCGAAGACCACCATCACGTCGAGGTCGCTCGCGTAGGACAGCTCCGCGCCGCCGAAGCGGCCCATGGCCACGAGAGCCAGACCTGACGGCCGGCTCTCAACCCGCTGGTTTCCCGGC
>JAJZYO010000027.1 GCA_021798075.1 Actinomycetes bacterium | reverse complement strand
GAGACCCACTTCGGGCTGGTCTGTCACCAGGTTCTCCTTGCTCGTGCAGTCTTGCGTGCTCGGCTGATGCGCGCGTCGAAGGTGTTGCGGGTGATGCCGAGGGTCCGCGCGATCTCCTCGGGCGTCCAGCCGGCAGCCAACAACACGAAGGCGCTCTGATCGGCGGGCTTCATCGGAGCCAACGTCTGGGCCACGACTTCGCGGTGCTCGAAGGTGTCCGCCGGGTCTCCGACCGGCTCCACTGGCAGCATCAGGATCTGGTCCTCACGGACGGCCTCCAGCGGCAAGCTGGCCTCAGGCAGGTGGCGCAGGTGCCACCGCCACCGGTTGGCCAGGTCGGGCAGACAGCAGACGCAGAAGAAGTCCTCCAGGCTCACACCCTGGGCGGGGTCCCACTGACCACCGGGGAGCACCGTGTTCCGAAATCGGCGTAGGCAGTCCTCAACGGCCTCAGCTGCGATGTCCTCCGGGTATGGATGGATCTGCAAATCCGCCCGGCGCTGGATCCGGACTCCCGCGTGAGCGCACCGGCGATAGATGGTCCCGGTCGTGATCGCTCGCTCCAGGTCCGGGAAGGCCCGGACTACCAGCCGCCGCTGCAACTCACCCCAGGCCGGGCCGGTGTACCCGGCCTCCACGACGGCATCGAGCAGGTCGGCCGTACCCATCCCGACGGCAGCCGCCATCGTGACCGTCGGCGACGGCAGCGGGACCTCGATGGCGGCCTCGGGGATGCCCTTCACACTTCCTATCTGTCGAAGGAGACCCGATTTCTGACGAGAAGGCCCATCCCGCTCCCGTATGGCCATCGGACAAGACTGACACCGCGGCTGACCGCACGAGACCCATTCGCACGGTCGCCGACAGGTCCACGCCGTCGCCGTCTCACCCAAGAGCGTCGAGTCGACTAGGGCCTCGACGTCGCGGACCGACAGGCCGCGCACGAACCCCGTGATCACCGGTGACTCCAACGCGTCGATGCGGGTCACGCCGGTCCCGAACGACTGCGAGGCGATCCTTCAGTCCTGCCCCGGAGCTCGGGCCGCTGCAGCGCGACTGGGCCGGCCGTGGTCTTGATCAAGGTTGGGCAGTAGCCGTTGCGCATGCCGCAACGAGCGTCCTAGGCAGCTGGGGCGCGCTCGTAGCGGTCATGACCAAGGAAAGCTGGGCCTCGGCCTTCAACGCGGTCTGCAAGCAGCCGCCGCCCGATCTAACGTGAGCCCCAGGAACGCCACAGCCGAAGCTCGTCAGCTGCAACTTCGTGGATCCCCTGGCAGGTCACCGGTCTGGATGATGGTGAGCTGGCGGCGGCGGACGCCAGACCACACGTGGCCTTCCAGGTCGTAGCCACTGGAGGCGAGGCGCGCCAAGAGCAGGACGGGCGGCTTGGAAGGGTGCGACGCCAGTCGGCGCATAGTACGGCCGTCGGTCCGGCTTGGGCCGGTGTCGACAGGGTGGACGTGCCATTCCCCCAGGTAGCCCAGGCGGCGGTCGACACGGCGAGCACAAGCGATCAAGGGGTGGGTGAGCCCGGCGGGCAGAACGTAGTGCGCCGGGCTCGGTCGGGCAGACGGAACTTCAAGCACGTGCGTGACCCAGGGACGTTGGCTGCTCCGTGGGCCGAGGAGCAGGCCGCCCGTTTCGCTCGGGTGGGCGGCGGCTGCCGCCCGCAGCAGCATCGTCGCCGCGCTCTCGGCGAGCAGCACCTCAGTGATGCTCGACACGGCCGACGCGGTGGAATGGTTGACCTTCGAGCGGCTGGTAGACGTCGATCACCTCGTCTGGGTAGCGCATCCAACCGGTCAGGGCGCCGATGGCCACCTGGGCAGCCAGGGCCGAGATTGCCGCGACAGCCGAGGGCGGTGCGTTGTTGACCGGTGCCGAGCACCCCGGTTCGAGAAGCCTGCCCTCATCGTCCCCCTCGTCGTGAGCTCCGGACGGGATGATGGGATAGCGCGCGTCCTCTCCCCGGAGGTAAATGCTCGTGTCGTTGCCCGGAAGCTGCCGCCGGACCCGCCCGATGGCGCCACTCCGGTAAAGGGCAGCAGAGACAAGCGCGACTCGCGTTCGCTCGGCGATCCGGCTCAACATCTCCACGACGGGTGCCGCTCCGGTGGTGTCGACGACGAGGTCCGCCCCGGACATCAGCGTTGACACGGTGGCTGCGTCCCAGACCGCTTCCTGGGTCACGTCGACGGACGTCCACGGCGCGTGCGCGTGGACGACGGCCTCGACGGCGGACACCTTGGGGAGGCCAATGGCCTCATGGCCCGCCGCGTGCCGCACGACGTTGCCAGGTCGGAGCAGTTCCCCGTCAGCCAGGTGCAGATGGCCCACGCCGCTTTCGGCCAGGAGCAACGCAGTGTGCGAGCCGACAGCGCCGAGGCCGAAGCACACCACGCGCTTGGCCCCGAGTTGGGACGCGTCCGGACCTGCGCGAAGCAGGAGTGTTGCGCGGTCAGTAGGCGCCGGCTCCAGGGACTCTGCCCTCGCGCCCCCGGCCCCGTCCGGGCACAGCCGCAGGACGACGGTGTCGTGCTGTCCGTGGCGCCGTCCGACGACGAGGGCGATCTCGCTCCCGCTGCCGGCGGCGACGCGCCCACTGCTTTTGTTCAGCTCCCGACGTTGAGCGCGCGTCAAGGAGCTGCGGAGCTCGTCGAGGTTGCGTGGTGGCGGCTCGAAGTCACCGGCGTGGAGCCACTGGCCCCGAAGCGACCCGGTGGGCCCTGCCCCGGGGCGAAGCTCGATGAGCGAGGCATGACGCTGGACGCCGTGGAGCCGTCCCGACTGGCCTTCCCGAGTCCCGCCGGGTTTCAAGACGTCGAGGTCGAAGGTGGCCAATATCCCGACCACTGCAGCGAAGCCTACGTAAGCGTCGAGTGCCTGATCGGCTGGACGGAAGCCCGCCTTGGCGCGCTCACACCAGCTCTCGATCCGGCTCATGATCCCATCCCGGGTGAGCCACGTTCGGGAGTTGTCGTCCTCGATCCAGAGACAGACCACGCCTTGGTCGTTGACGTGCTCGACAGCCAGGCCGTTCACCTCCAGATGCGGGTGCCGGAACGGCCATCCGTCACGCAGCCAGAGGCGCATCGTGGTGGCAGTCGTGAGGCCGGCGAAGGCAGGCGAGATCGGACCCTGCCACCAGCAGCGATCTGTGTCGGCGACGGGCTCGAAGCCGGCGGTCAGCAACTCGGTTGTGAACCGCTCCAGCGCTGCCTGGTCGAGGGTGACCAGCTCAGCCAAAGCCCCGGGCCTCGTTCGAGCCCCGACCGCGATTGGCCGTCACCGCCGGTACCACCTTGCCGGTCTCGTCGCAGCCCGGTGGAAGCGGGAAGACCGCGCCACGGTCGTTGCTCCCCAGGATCTGCCGCCACAGGACCGCCGCCTGGCAGCGATCCGCGCGGAGGGCTCGGGCCGCGAGGTCGGCGAGGCTTGAGAAGAGGCTGGCAGTGCCAGCGAGATCGGCCGGATCCGGGGCGGGCTGGTAGGCGGTCCCGAGGGCCGGGTCGATCAGGGGGGACGCGCCAGCGGTCTGCAGGCGCCTCGCCACGGCGCCCAGTGCGGCAGCGAAGAGTTCGGCGAAGCTGTCGCCTGCCACACCGTTGCTGAACGCGTCGTAGGTGGCGAGCTCGGTGTAGAGCCCGCCCGGCTTGGCATCGCCCCGGTGGTGCTTCCGGACCTGACGCATCAGCTTCACCACGGGGACGTAGGCGCCCTGGCCATTCACCTGCGGCTGCTTGTTGGCCTCCGTGGTGAGCTTAGCGAGCCGCTCGGGATCGGTGACGACCCAGCGGCCGTCGCTGCCACCCCAGGCCTCGCGCTCATGCGCCGGGATGGCCCACTGCTCACCAGAATGGACTGCCGGCACGACGTCGATGCTGAAGCCGTCGGCCGAGAAGCCAATCTTCACCGAGCGGGCCCGGGGCTCCGCTCGGTCGCCGTAGTGGCTGGTGAGGAGTTCGCAAACCAGCTCGAACACGCCGGCTGGCGATGCATCCGTGTCCAGCTTGGTCAGCTTCGTGAACACGTCCACGTCGTTGCCGGGATAGATGCCGGTGTTGCGCGCATAGGAGCCGATCAACACGGTGTCCACTCCCCATTCGCGGAGCCGACTCGAGGTCTCCAGCAGGGCCCGCACCTCGAGGTGGGCCGCGATGGCCCGGACTCGCTTGGTGCCGTTCACCTCGATCCTCGTGAGCGCATCGGTGAACTGGCCGGGCAGGGTTTCCATGGGGAGCTCCTATGTGGTCGCGGCGATCTCGATGATGGGGCTGGCGCCGCGGCCGGAGGCCACGGTCACCGTGGGCACGTAGATGGGGGGCTGTGTGCCGTCGTCCCACTCGAAGAGGTCGATGGTGAGGGTGTTCAGCATCCGGCCGAGGTGGAGCGCGATCGGAAACGGGACCCGAAGGAACAGGGCCACCCGATTGGTCTGGCACCTCGAAGCGGCGTCTCGGATCCGGCGGGACAGCTCGGCCACCGTGGCAGCCGACGCGGAGGCCGAGATCATCTCGTGGCCGCCCAGGGTGATCTGGAGGCTGGCGCCATACGTCGTCGCGGCGAGGTGGGATTCGAAGGTGTCCATGGGCGCCGGTCCGGGGACCAGGTCGATTGCCACGGCAAGGGCGCGTCCTTCCGGATCGAAGGTGCGTGCCTCGTCCGCGAGGGGCGCCGCAGGGCCGTCCTGCTCAGACCGCCAGTCTCCGGAGCGGTCGGTGACCGTGAGTGGCCATCCGCTCGTGACCGGGAGCGCGGCGCCGAGCGCGAACGCCACGCTCAGGTGCGCGCCTCCGCGGATGACAACCCGGGAGGCACCCGACTCCGCCACCAGCTTTGGCAGCGCGGCCAGGAACGCCGCCACTGGGGCCCAGATGTCCCTCGGTGGAGCCCTGTGACCAGCCTCGGGCGGCCTCGTCCGCACTACCAGACCGGCATCACCGACAGCCGCCCGTGGTGCCGCGCGGGTCTGCAGGTCGATGACGAGCGGATCACGTCGGAGGCGGGCGTGCATCGCCATGCGCTGGAGCGCCATCTGATGGGCCAGCACGGCGGTGTCAGCATCGCTGAGCAAGCGGTACTGTTTCAGGCGCTTGAGCGTTCCAGCCGGCTGTTCGAGGAGCCGGTCGGGAGCCTCGAAGTCCACCTCCGACCGCTGGCTGGGGTTCTCGATCACGCTCGCGATGGCCAGCGTGAACTCGCTGGTGCGCTCCAAGTCCAACAGCATGGGCAACTCCACGTCCCGCACCACGCTCGACTTATGGATCTCTGGCGTCACGACCAGCACAGCCCCCGACAACCCTGCAGCAAGCGCCTCCTCCAGCCGTCGGGTCGTGTCTCCCGGCGGGAGGTCGGTCTCGTCGTGCCACACCGGCACCCCGGTAGTCCGAAGCGCCCAGGCCAGCTTGAGCGCATGCGCGGACCCGTCCGACACCCGGTAGCTCACGAAGACCGGCCCGAGGAGGTCGACCCCGGGCGGAGTGGCAGACGGCTGCGTGACCGGGGTCATTTCGCCACTGGGGAGCGAGCAGGCAGACGTAGGACCGGCACTGCATTCCCCCTCTCCGGCACAGTGGTTGAGGTTCGTGACGCAGTATAGCGAACTGGCTTTAGTCTGCTGCGGAGACAGCGCGCTTCTGCTATCGTACCCGCATGAGCTCGCGTCTGCCGTCGGAGCTGGGTCGGGGTGACGTCCGGGCTGGGATCTTGCGGGCGCTGAAGCGGGCCTACGAGGAGAATCAGGACCGCCATGATCCCGAGGTGGGCGACGATGCGCTCACCTTCGGCATCCACCTGTGGAAGTCCGGGGCCTGGTTCCTCGCCGAGGAGCTGGCGGGTCTGCCTGGCGTGATCACAGCGGTCGTCAACCAGTCGCTCGAGGTGCGGGTTGGTCGGTGTCGGCTCCGCCTGCACAAGCTCGGGGATGCCGAGTCCGACGACCCGGAGAGGAGCTTCCCTCATCATGTGGGCCCAGCGGCGCGCCTCGGCCGGGTCCAGCAGCTGCGCCTGGAGTTCGACTTGCCGCAAGAGGAGTACCTGGACTGGGTGATCGGTCACTACGGTTCGCCTGACGAGGGCCTGCGGGCGGTACGTCTGCAGGCCGTGGGGAGCGAGCGCTCCCTCGACGGGACCATCTCGCAGTGGGAGGCGATCGAGACGCTGTTTGACGTGGGTGTGCCTGGGGTGTCCATGAATCAGGTTCGGGGGGAGGACTCTGAGGTGGTCGTCGTCCCCGAGCCGGTGCTCACCCGACGCCGAAGTGATCTCCGTGACCTCAACGACGCCCGGATATGAGCACAGAGGAACGAAGGCTGGTGCCGGCGCTGTTCGACGGAGGACGACTCCGGCAGGCTCGAACGTTCCGGGGCTTGCGCAAAGCGGAAGTGGCCCGGGCGATCGGCGTCACGCCGGCCGCGGTGGGACAGTACGAGAGCGAGCGAACCCGCCCGAGCGCCCATGTGCTCGCTTCGCTTGCGTTGAGCCTCGGCTTCCCGCCCGAGTTCTTCGAGCGACGTACCGTCGTACGACGCATCGAGGAGAGCGAGGCACACTTCCGCAAGCTGCGCTCTACAAGCAAGGCCGAGCGCGACCGGCTGCTGGTAGGGCTGGAGTTCCTGACCGAACTGGTGGAAGACCTCGAACGCCACGTCGAGCTACCGGTCGTCGACATCCCCGACCTGCCTGTGATGGATGACGCGGACGAGACAGCACCCGAGGTCGCCGCCGCCGAGGCCCGGCGAGTGTGGGGACTCGGACCCGGCCCACTCGACCACGTCGTGCGCCTCCTGGAGGCCAAGGGGGTCATGGTCGTCCGGCCGCATGTCGACAACAAGGGTGTGGACGCCTTCTCCACTGCCGCGGCGGGCCGGCCGATCGTTGTATTGGGCAGCGACAAGGCCGACGCGGCGCGGTCGCGCTTCGACGCCGCGCATGAGCTTGGACACCTGGTCATGCATCAAGACGCCGAACCCGGCCGGCACCTCATCGAGCGGCAGGCGCACCGCTTCGCGGGCGCGTTCCTCATGCCCGCCGAGACCATCCGTGCCGAATTGCCGACCCGGATGAGCTGGCCGGCCTTCTTCCGGCTCAAGCAGCGCTGGCGGGTGTCGCTCCAGGCCCTGCTGTATCGGGCTCGCACCCTTGGCACCTTGAGCCCGGACGCGTACCAGCGCGCCCAGATCTACCTCTCCGCCCAGGGCTGGCGAGAGCACGAGCCGATCGACATCGGAGCGCCCGAGCAGCCAACCCTGCTGCGCCGAGCGCTGGAGCTCGTGCAACAGGATCTGCAGATCACCAAGGGCTCCATGGCGTCGGTCGCGCGGCTGCCAGAGGATGTTGTGGAATCGCTCTTGGCCGATGTCGGCGTGCGCGACGGTGACCGGCCGCGAGTCGAGGTCGGATAGATGAGTTCGTTGGCTCGGCGTTCAGCCCGCAGCTGGAGCGGACGGCCATGACGCGCCTCGAGGATCTCACCCCGGCGGTCACCATCTCCGGCGTCGTGCCCGGTTCCGACGTCACGGTCGTGGCCGTGTCCTGGCATGGACAGGCCGCGGTGACCCTCACCTACCGCGAGCTGTCCGGTCGGGTGGCCGAGCGTCTCCTCTACCGAGACGACGAGGCAGCGCTGGAGATCCGCGGGGACCAGGCCGGGTGGAGCTTCGATGCGGACGGGGCGGCGTTTCGCCTGGCGGCCGAGGCGCGCCGGATCCGTCTGGCCTACCTGTTCGACCCGATGCTGGCGGTGCACCTGTCGCTGCTCGACCCGCTGCCGCACCAGATCCAGGCCGTCTACGCCGAGATGCTGCCCCGCCAGCCGCTGCGCTTCCTGTTGGCGGACGATCCCGGGGCCGGTAAGACGATCATGGCGGGCCTGCTGATCAAGGAGCTGCTGCTGCGCGGCGACCTGGCACGCTGCCTGGTGGTGGCCCCGGGCGGACTGGTGGCTCAGTGGCAGGACGAGCTGGCCGACAAGTTCGGACTGCGCTTTTCGATCCTGACCCGCGAGGCGGTGGAGGCGAGCTACGCGGCGAACCCCTTCGAAGACGACCCGCTGCTGATCGCCCGGATGGACCAACTGTCGCGCTCCGAGGCGCTGCAGGCCCGGCTGGCCGCCAGTGAGTGGGACTTGGTGGTGGTCGACGAAGCGCACCGGATGAGCCTCGGCCGTCTCCTGGGAGGGATCACCCGCCACCTGCTGCTGCTCACCGCCACCCCGCACGCGGGCAAGGACGAGGACTTCCAGCTGTTCCTGTCCCTGCTCGACGCCGACCGCTTCGAAGGCCGGCGCAAGACCAGCGCTGGGGACGTCTCGGACCTCATGCGCCGGATGGTCAAAGAGAAGCTGCTGCGCTTCGACGGACGGCCGCTGTTCCCCGAGCGCCGCGCCTACACGGTGGGATACCCGCTGTCTCCGGCCGAGGCGGAGCTGTACGAGCAGGTCACCGACTACGTGCGTCAGGAGATGAACCGGGCCGACCGGCTGGCCGGCAGCCAACGTGCGGTGGTCGGCTTCGCCCTCACCGTGCTGCAGCGCCGCCTGGCGTCCTCACCCGAAGCGATCTACCAGTCGCTGGTGCGCCGCCGGGGCCGGCTGGAAAAGCGCCTCGCCGAGCTCGACGGAAAGACCGGCGCCGCGACCGGGAGTGAGTCGCTGACCCGGCTCGCCGAGCTGTTCGACGACGACGGCCCCGACGACCTAGCCGACCTGGACGGCGCCGAGGCGGAGGCGATCGAGGAGGAGGTAGTCGACGAAGCCTCCGCCGCGCGCACCCGGGCGGAGCTGGCCGCCGAGATCACGATCCTGGCCGAGCTGAAGGAGTTAGCTCGCCGTGTCCGCCAAGCCGCCGCCGACACCAAGTGGGTTCAGCTCGCCGGCCTGCTCGACGGCCAGGGCGAAATGTTCGACGGGGCCGGCCGGCGCCGCAAGCTGATCGTGTTCACCGAGCACCGGGACACCCTGAACTACCTGGTGGCCCGGCTGACCGCCTACCTGGGGCGGGCTGAAGCCGTCGTGGCGATCCACGGCGGGGTGCACCGGGAAGAGCGCCGGCGGCTGCAGGCAGCCTTCACCTCCGACCCCGATGTGGTGGTGATGGTGGCGACCGACGCTGCCGGGGAGGGGGTGAACCTGCAGCGGGCGCACCTGCTGGTCAACTACGACCTGCCCTGGAACCCCAACCGGATCGAGCAGCGCTTCGGGCGGATCCACCGCATCGGCCAAGCCGAGGTGTGCCACATGTGGAACCTGGTCGCCGAGGGCACCCGGGAAGGCGACGTCTACCGCCTGCTGCTCACCAAGCTGGAGGAACAGCGCCAAGCGCTGGGCGGGCAGGTCTTCGACGTACTGGGCCAGGCCCTATCCGGCCAGGCCCTGCGAGGACTTCTCGTCGATGCGATCCGCTACGGCGAGCGTCCCGAGGTGCGCGCACGACTCAGCGAGGTTATCGACGCGAGCGTCGGATCAGGGCTCGCCGAGCTGGTGGCCGCCCAGGCGCTCGCCGCCGATGTGATGGGGGTGGCGGACGTGGAGGCGATCCGGGCGGAGATGGAGGCCGCTGCGGCTCGGCGCCTTCAGCCGCACTACGTGCGGGCGTTCTTCCTCGCCGCCCTCGAGCGTCTCGGCGGCCGGGCGCTTGAGCGCGAGCCCGGCCGCTTCGAGCTGACGTTCGTTCCCGCCGAAGTCCGCAACCGGCCGGGCCGAGTTCCGCTGCTGCGTCACTACGAGCGGGTCACCTTCGACAAGGAGCTCCTCGCCCTGCCCGACCGGCCGCTCGCCGAGTTCATCTGCCCCGGACACCCGCTCCTCGACGCGGTCACCGACCTCACTCTGACCCGGGACGGCGCGAGCCTGACTCAAGGGGCCGTGCTGGTCGACGAGGCGGACTTCGGCGACGCCGCCCGGGTGCTGCTGTTCCTGGAGCACACGATCACCGACGCCCGCTCCGGCGGAGACAGCGCCGGTCGTGTGGTGTCCCGGCGCTTCGAGTTTGTCACGCTGGACTCCACCGGTCGCCGGGCCCCTGCCGGGCCGGCCCCATACCTGGACTACCGGGCCGCCAGCGACGACGAACGCCACCTCGTCGCCCCGTCCCTTCGTGAAGCGTGGCTGGCCGGCGGGGTGGAGGCCGCCGGGTTGGACTACGCCATCGCGGCGGTGGTGCCCGCTCACCTCGCTGAGGTACGTGCCCGCACCCTGGCCCGGGTGGAAAAGGTCTCGGCCGCGGTGAAGGCGCGGCTTACCGCTGAGATCAACTACTGGGACGCCCGAGCGGTCGAGCTCTCCGCCCAGGCTCAGCGCGGGCGCCAGCCGCGGATCAACCCTGACCGGGCCCGGGCTCGCGCCGATGAGTTGACCGACCGGCTGCAGCGCCGCCTGGTCGAGCTCGACGCCGAGCGTGGTCTGCAGGCGCTGCCGCCGCTGGTGGTCGGCGGCGCTCTCGTCGTGCCGGCCGGCCTGCTCGCGCGGTTGCGTGGGGAGCCGATCGCGGTGCCCAAGCATGCGCGAGCGACCGCCGAGGTGGAACGGCGGGCGGTGGACGCGGTGCTCGCGACCGAGCGGCGGCTCGGGCGGGAGCCCGAAGAGATGCCGTATGCCAACCCGGGCTTCGACGTCCGCTCGGTCGACGCCGAACGCCACCTGCACTTCATCGAGGTCAAGGGGCGCCTCGCCGGCGCCGACACCGTCAGCGTCACCCGCACCGAGATCCTCACCGGCCTCAACGCCAGCGAGCACTATGTGCTCGCCCTCGTGGAAGTCCGTCCCGAAGGGGGTGAGGAGGTCCGCTACCTGCGCGACCCGTTTGCCGGCAAGTCTGATCGGCTGCACTTCGCTGAGACTTCTACCACCTTCAACTGGGGCAAGCTGTGGCACATGGCGGGGGAACCGACGTGAGCTTGAGTCAGCTTGCGGGGTCAGGCGGTCAGGCCGACCGTGTCCAGGAGGACGCGCAGGTAAGTGCGTCCCGAGGGATGGCGGACGAACGCCGCCATGGCCAAGATCAGCGAGAGGACACCGACCACGGTTCCGAATGTCATGGATTGCTCACCTCCCTCCGCTCTGGCACAGGGCAAACTACAGCGATGCAAGTCTATCGCGGATGGCTGGCCTGGTGACCCGCAAGCTCATCGAGGTTGCCATCCCACTGGAGGCGATCAACGTCGCGGCGGCCCGGGAGAAGTCGATCCGCCACGGCCACCCCTCCACGCTGCACCTGTGGTGGGCTCGCCGGCCGCTCGCTGCCTGTCGGGCGGTGCTGTTCGCCCAGCTCGTCGACGATCCGTCCGCCCACCCCGAGCGCTTCCCCACCGCCGAGGCCCAGGCCGCCGAGCGCCAGCGGCTCTTCCGGCTCATCGAGAAGCTGGTTCGCTGGGAGAACACGACCAACGAGAGCGTGCTGGCCGAAGCCCGGGCCGAGATCCGTCGCTCGCTCGGCGACGACCTCCCGGCGGTGCTCGATCCCTTCGCCGGCGGGGGGTCCATACCGCTGGAGGCACAGCGACTCGGCCTGGAAGCGCACGCCAGCGACTTGAACCCGGTGGCGGTGCTGATCAACAAGGCGCTCATCGAGCTGCCGGCCCGCTTTGCCAACCGCCCACCCGTCCACCCCGGCCTTCCGGGCGGGATGTTGTACGAGCAGCAGTGGCCGGGTGCCCGCGGGCTAGCCGAGGACGTCCGCCATTACGGCAACTGATCGCGCGAAGAAGCCTCCCATCGCATCGGCCACCTCTACCCACCCGTCACCGTCCCCGGCGGCATCAAGGCGAGCGTGATCGCCTGGCTGTGGGCCCGCACGGTGACCTGCTCGAACCCGGCCTGCGGGTCGGTGATGCCGCTGGTGCGCTCCTTCTGGCTGGCCAAGAAGAAGGGCAAGGAAGCCTGGGCCAGGCCCGTCATCGACGGCAAGGGAGTTCGCTTCGAGATCAGCCACGAGCCCGCCGGCCCACCCGATGGCACGGTCTCGCGCACCGGTGCCACCTGCCTGGTCTGCCGCTCCCCGGTGCCACTGGCCCACATCCGCGCCGAGGGCAAGGCGGGACGGATGGGCGCCCAGCTGATGGCGGTCGTCGCCGAAGGCCAACGGACCCGGGTGTACCTGGCGGCGGACGAGGTGCACGCGAAGGCCGCCGACGTTCCCCGGCCCGAGGACATCCCGACCACGGAGATCCCGTACAACCCTCGGTACCTCACGGCGCCGAACTACGGCATGACCCACCACGCCGACCTGTTCACCAACCGCCAGCTCACCGCGCTCACCACCTTCTCCGACCTCGTCATGGAAGCGAGAGACCGCGTCGTGGCCGATGGCGGCGAGGAGACCTATGCCGATGCGGTGGCGACTTACCTGGCGTTCATGGTGAGCCGCGCAACCGACTACTCGTCGCTACTTTGCTCATGGCACTCGAGCCGAGAACTAATCCGCAATACCTTCGCCCGCCAGGCATTGCCGATGGTCTGGGACTACGCCGAAGTGAACCTGTTC
>JAJZYO010000026.1 GCA_021798075.1 Actinomycetes bacterium | reverse complement strand
GACGTTCGCTTCCCCTTCTGGCACCGAGTCGGTGCAGAACCTGACAGGCGCCAACCAAAGCCCCTACCGGGTCGCCACCGCCAGCATCTTCAAGGGGACCCTCGCCGTCATGATCGGCTACCCCCTCTCAAACATCGACAGCAACCTGGCTTTCCTGCGGATCATGCTGATCCTGGTGGCGGTGGGTGGCGTGGCGCTGGCGGCGGCGCTCGGCTGGGTCGTCGGGCGAGCGAGCATGCGCCCGGTGGAGGACCTGACGCTGGCCGCCGAGCGGGTCGCCGAGACCCAGGACCTTTCTCAAAAGATCGAGGACACGAGCAACGACGAGCTGGGCCGGTTGGCGCGCAGCTTCAACGCCATGCTGGCCGCCCTCGCAGCCTCCAAGCAGCAGCAGGCCCAGCTCGTGAGCGACGCCGGCCACGAACTGCGCACCCCGCTCACCAGCCTGCGGACCAACATCGAGGTACTCATGCGGAACAGGGACCTCCCACCTGCTGACCGCGACGAGCTCCTGAGCGACGTGAACGCCCAGCTCCAGGAGCTGGCGACGCTGGTCGGCGACCTTGTCGACCTGGCCCGAGACGAGGAGAAGCAAGAGGCCGAACCCGAACCGGTCGCCTTCGACCAAGTGGTGCGCCACGCGCTGGAGCGGGCCCAACGGCGGGCCATGTCCGTCAACTTCGAAGCCTCCCTGGAGCCTGGCTACGTGCGGGCCCAGCCGGCGATGCTCGAACGCGCCGTGGTCAACGTGCTCGACAATGCCGCCAAGTGGAGCCCTGCGGGCGGCCAGGTGACGGTCCGGCTGTGGGCCGAGGGCAGCAGCTGGCACCTGGTGGTGGCCGACCAGGGACCCGGCATCCCCGCCGAAGACCTACCCCACATCTTCGAACGCTTTTACCGGGCCGCCTCGGCCCGCTCCATGCCGGGCTCGGGCCTCGGGCTAGCCATCGTGAAGCGCGTCGTCGCCACCCACGGAGGGACGATCGACGTCACCTGCCCTCCAGAAGGTGGCACCAGGGTGGAGCTCATGCTGCCCTTCGAGCAGGAACACGCCGGCGGCAACGGCTCTGCGCCCGACACTGCGCTCGCCGGCCGCACCGAGAAGACCGAGAACTGAGCCCCAAGACGCTTCTCGGTGCGCTCAGGGCTCCTGGGTGCACTTGGCGTTGTCATACGACGCGCCAGTGCACCGAGAAGGCGCGATCGCACCGAGAAGTGAGCCCTGGGCCGAAGTGAGCCCTGGGCCGAAGTGAGCCCTGGGCCGAAGTGAGCCCTGGGCCCTCCCTCACCCGGTGCGCTCGGCACTCTGACGGCCTGGCGCCCCCGGGCACGCGAGGCCGAACCGTCGGAGATCCTGAGGGGTGTCGACATCGGCGAAAACACGGCGGGGATCTCCCGGCCATACCACCTCGCTCAACATCTCGACGGCTGCCCGGGCGAGCAGGGCCTTCATCGACCGCTCCCCCGCCACCACCAGCTCCCTCGCCACCTCCATGTCCGCCTGGGACCAGCGGGCGCAGAGGGGCTGCGGCCGGCCCCCCACAACTGGCAGTGCACTCGACACGCCTGGCCAGCCGGAGAGCACGGCGAGCGCCTCGGCCGTAACGAACGCCAGGTCGCACGCTACGACCAGCACCGGCCCTGCGCACCCGCACGCGACGAGAGCGTCCCAGCCCGCGCACAGCGCCACGAGCGGGCCGGCGCCCGGTGGCTCCTCGCTCACCGCCGGCAACCCCGAACGGCCCGGCCCCACCTCGACCAGCGGTCCGGCCACCTGGCCCAGGGCGCCGGCGAGCCGCAAGGCATTGGGGACGCCGCCCACGTCGATCATCGCCTTGTCGAAACCCATCCGCCGGCTGGCGCCACCGGTGAGGAGCATGCCGGCCGGACGGGCACACATCGTGCCACCGAAGCTAGCGGGCCAGGGGCGCACCGGGACGAACTCGGGCATGCTCACGTGCACGACACCCCCGCCGGCGCTGCCTGGCGAGCACCCTGCGCCGCCCACCCCACCCCCGCCGGCGGTGCCCGGCGAGCGCCCTGTGCCAGCCCTCCCCAGGCCTGACGGCCCAATCCCTCCCACCGCCCGGGTATCCTCGCGCTGGATGACCGGAGCCGTACTGTTGCTCGTGAGGACAGGTCCATGACACCCTTCTATGTGGCCGGTGCCCTGCTGGTCGTGGCCCAGGCCACGGGCATCTACGCACTCCTGACCAAAAGGGCGGACTTCATCTTCTCCCTGGTCATGTTGTGCATGGTGGCCGCGGCCCTGGCCTCCGGCGGTTACGGGGCCTACACACAGCTGCACTGACCACGGCGGCGTTGCGCTCGGCCTGGCCGCGGTACCAAGGACGCCGGCGGGGCCCCATATGGTGGCACTCGGCCATGGCAATTAGCACCGAGCCGACCGGAGCGGAGCCACCCGCCGGCGGTGAGCCCTACCCCCGACCGACGGCCTCGCGACCGGCGGGCCCTAAGCCGACGGCGATGCCGGCGGTGCCCGAGCCCGCTCAGGCGCAGGACTGGATCGTGCTGTCGGGGGTGACGAAGAGGTTCCCGAACGTGGGCACGCCGGCGCTCGACGAGGTCGACCTCGCCATCCCTCGGGGGAGCTTCTTCACTGTGATCGGCCCGAGCGGGGCCGGTAAGTCGACGCTGCTACGGGTCCTCGCCGGCCTGGCCAAGCCCGACGCGGGTGAGGTCTTTATATTCGGCGAGCCGCCAGCCGAAGCCAGCCGGCGCAAGCACCTGGGCTGGGTACCGCAATCGCCGGCGCTCTTGCCCTGGCGGAGCGTGCTCGACAACGTCCGGCTGCCCCTGCAGGTAAACCGACGGGCACCGTGCCAGCCGCGCGACCCTGAGCGGATCCTGGCACTCCTCGGCCTGGGCGAGACCTTGGACCGGCTCCCGGCCCAACTTTCGGGCGGGATGCGCCAGAGAGTCGCCATCGCCCGTGCGTTCGCTTTTGCTCCCGCGGTCCTTCTCATGGACGAACCCTTTGGGGCGCTCGACGAGATGACCCGCGAGCACGTTGCCCACCTGCTCTTGGAACTTTGGCAAGCCGAGCGCCCCACGGTCGTCTTCGTCACGCACTCGGTCGGCGAGGCGGTAGTGCTTTCCGACCAAGTCTCCGTCATGGGTAAGGGAAAATTGAGCGAGCCCGTTCACATCGCCCTCCCCCGGCCCCGGCCGGAGGGGATCGAAGACACTGAAGCCTTCCATGGGTTGCAGCGTGAGCTGCGGGCACGGCTACGAGAGGCCTTCGCTGCGCCGGGCGACTGACCACCTGCGCTTGGCGACCTGGGCGCCGCCGCTCGTCGCCTTCGGCGTCGTGCTCCTGGTCTGGGAGCTCCTGGCCACCCACGAGCGCTTCTTGCTGCCCACCCTGGGCCAGGTCGGCGCGGACCTGACTGGGCACCTCGGGACGTTGCTCGCGTACGGGGGCGCCACCTTGGCCGAGGCCTTGCCCGGGGTGGCGATCAGCTACGCCGTCGCCCTCCTGCTCGCCGTCGGGATGGACCAGTCGCGGCTGCTCACCCGGGCCGTGCTCCCCCTCGCCGTCGCCCTCAATGTGAGCCCGCTGCTGGCCATCGCCCCCACCCTCACTCTCTTCCTCGGGCTCGGCCGGGCCCCCAAGATCGTGATGACGGCCATCATCACCTTCTTCCCGGCCCTCATCAACGCCCTGGCCGGCCTGCGCTCGGCGGACCCGAAGGCTTTGGAGGTGTTCCAGAGCCTCTCCGCATCCCGCTGGGAGACGCTCTGGCGGCTGCAGTTGCCGGCGAGCCTGCCCTACCTGTTCGCCGCCGCCCGGGTAGTAGTGCCGCTGTCGGTCGTCGGCGCCGCCATCGCGGAGATGGTCGCGCAGGGTTCGTCGAGCGGCCTCGGGGTGTTCATCGAGCAACAGTCCGCAGACGCCCAGCTCGGCTACGCGTGGGCCGGGATCGTCACTCTGGCAGTGTTCGGGCTCGTCCTCACCGCCCTCATCGTGGTGGTAGAGGACAGGGTGCTGCGCTGGCGTGGCTTCAAGCAGTGAGCGGTCATCGGGGGTCGTTGCAATAGCCGGAGCCCTCCGTTACTGTGCCTCAGTCCTTATGCGTTTTTCCCCGCGGGCCCTCAGCACCCTCGTCTTGGCTGGCGCTCTTGTGGCTACTTCGGCTTCGCCCGCCCGCGCGGCTCCGGCCCAGCGGGCTGGCCAGGCCAGGCGCTCCGGCCCGCTCGTGAGCAGCTCGCGCTGCGCCGCCAACCGGGCGGCGGGCACGATCACGTACCTGACCGGCTTCGGCTGGGAGGCCTCGGTCGGGATCTTGGACCCCATCGCGGCCGAGGCCCAGGGTTACTACGCCGACTTGTGCTTGCGCGTCCTCTTCGAGCCTGGCACCGGGGACCCGACTTCCTCGGCCCAGCTCGTCGACGCGGGCAAGGTGACCATCACCGAGCTCGGGTCGCCCTCTGACGCCATCAACGACGTCGCGGGTACCCCGAGCATCCCCGTCGATGCCATCGCCACGTACGGCAACGCGACCATCGACGTCCTTCTCACCATGCCTTCGGTCACCAACCTGCGACAGCTCGACGGCAAGACGGTCGGTTACAAGGGCGCCATGCCGCCCGACATCTCGGCCATGCTCGAAAAGGCGGGCGTGCGGCTGTCGACGCTCAAGGAAGTGGCGGTGGGCTTCAACCCGACGATCCTGCCGAGAGGCCAGGTCCAGGCGCTCACCGCCTACAAGTCCAACGAACCGGTCCAGCTGAAAGACGAGGGGTACAAAGTGCGCGAGTGGGACCCCGCGGCCTTCGGCATAAAAGGTGCGTTCAACGTCTTAGACGTCAACCGGGCCTGGGCCAATGCCCACCCCGGGGCGGTCGAGGACTTCCTGCGGGCCACCTTCAAGGCCTTCACGTTCTGCCTCTCGCACGCCGCCACCTGCGTCCGCGACGCGGCCAAGTACCAGCTGGGCTACAACGTGCACCAGAACATCCAGCGCTGGCAGGTGGAGTCCTCCATAGTCATGAAGACGCTCCTGCCCGGCCACGGGGTGGGCTACGAGGACACCGCCCAGTGGGAGCCCGACTACCAGCTGCTCCGGCGTTACCACTACATAAAGCGCAGCGTGGACCTCTCCTCCATCATCGACCCCCGCTACGTGGACGCCATCTACCACGGCCGCAAGCTGGTCTGGCCCGGGCCCTAGCGCGCCCCTCCCCGGCCACTTCGCCCAGCCCGCCACACGCCTTCCGTGGCGAGCTAAAGGGCACCTCGCGCGGCCTGTCACTGGTATACCTCCGTGCAACCACTGGCGCCACGCCGTGCAAACCGCTAGTCTCCGAGCGTCGTGGCCTGCCACCAGCCCGAACGGGCAATTGGGGCGCTGCAGGCGGCTGGGTACCTGCGCAAGGTCCCTGTTCGCCTTGTGGCAGCCGTGGCTTTCGCGGCGAGCTTGTCGGCCATGCTCGGCGCGCCCTTCGCTGGCGCGGCTGCCACCCCGGCCGGCAAGAGCAGGCAAAAGCTCTCTCAGTTGCAGCGCTCGGAGGTGGCTGCGGCTCGACGGGCTCACTCGCTGGCTGCCCTCTATGAGGCCGATGTCGCCAACGCCAGCTACACAGAGGACGAAGCGGCAGTAGCCCGAGCCGGGGCCCGTTCCCTCGAAGCGAGGTACCTGCGCACGGTGTCGCTCCTCCGCCAGGAGGATTTGGTCGCCTATGTGGGAGGCGTCCCAGCTGCGAGCGGGCGGGCGGCCGGGCCCGGCGAGTACATATCCGAGGAGGACCGGGCCACCTACGAACGCGTCGCAGTGGGAGACCTGTCCGTGACCATCGCCGTCTACCGGATGGAGCAAACGAGCCTGCAGCGCGCTCTCGCTACTTACAAGCGGGTTCTGGCGCGCGACATCGAAGCGGAGCAACTGGTCGCCGCCAGCAGGCGCCGAGCCCTGGCAGATGCGGCGTCGCTCCAAGCGATGCTCACCAAGGCTCGGGCCAAACTGGCCGCTGAGGCCGCAAAGCACGAGGCCAGCGTGGGGCCGCCCGTAGGCAACGGCATCGTGAAGGCCATCGCCACCTCGATGGGCCTCGCCACCGGTACCGGCCCGAGCCAGCGGGCCGGTACATACGACGCGGCTGCCGGCACGACGGCGGCGACTGTCGCGACCACGAAGCCTGCCCCCATACCAACGACCGCGGTCGCACCGCCGACAACGACGCGGCCCACGACGACGACGGTGCCGCCGAGCACTACGACCACTGTCCCCTCGACGACCACGACCGTGCGGACCACGACGGCACTGCCGGCCAAGACAACGACTCTGCCGGTAGCGACGACCACCACGACCGCGCCCACGACAACAACCACCATCCCGCCGACAACAACAACGCTGCCCACGACGACGGCGCCCACGACAACGGCGCCCACGACGACGGCGCCCACGACGACGGCGCCCACGACAACGCTGCCGCCCACCACTACCACGCTCGCGCCGGCAGCCACGACGGTGCCGGCCACGACAACGGCACCACCGGAGGCCACCACCTCGCCGGCGGCGGGGACGAGCGCGGCGGCCTCGACAGCAGCCGGAGGGCACCCGCCACCAGCCGGCGGGGTCTGGCTGCAACTGCGCCTATGTGAGTCCGGGGACAACTACCAGGCGAACACGGGTAACGGGTTTTACGGGGCCTACCAGTTTTCGTGGTCCACGTGGTCCGGGCTCGGGTTCCCGGGCCGCCCCGACTTAGAGCCGTACTGGATGCAGGACGAAGCTGCCCAACGCCTCCAGGCCATCCAGGGGTGGAGCCCGTGGCCGGCGTGCAGCGCTGCCCTCGGCCTATAGAACTGCGTGCCCTGACCCGCTGTGCCGGGCTACGGCGCTCCGCTATACCCTGGCGAGCTCAGCCTTTATACCCTGGCGAGCTCAGCCTTGAGCACTCGACTCCGCTGCGCGCTGGCGAGTTCACCCACCGCGCTCCCCTTGTCCCTGGCGAGCTCAGAGGTTGAAGGCACGGACGAAGCTTCGGGCATGGGCTGCCTGCCCGAGGGGCCGCACCCCGGTGAGCTCCGACACCGAGCGGAGGACGGAGTAATCATCGAGAGGAAGCGTGGCCCTCGTGCCCGGGTGGGTGTACGCCGACATGACTATGAGCGGAGCGCTCGAGGGCTCGTTACCGGAGCCGAAGCCTTCGTCCCACACGATCACTACAGCGAGCCTCCCCGAGCGGTAGGAACGGCTGGCAACGATCTGGGGCACCCAACCCGCGAGCCATTTGTCGGCCTCACCGACGGTGCCGTTGTGCATGTCGTCGTCTACGTTGGGCGTGACCGTAGTGAGCGCGGCGACCGGGCCGGCCCGCAGCGCCTGGTGCAGTGCGCCCTTGTCGGGGGTCCCCATGGGCTGGTCCCAAGAAAGGCACTTCGAGCGGATCGAGGTGTAGTAGACGGCCGGGTTGTGGCGCGCGGCGTACGTCCCCGAGGTCACGAGAGAACAGTTGGCCGCCATGGACTCGGCGTAGGAGCGCCACTGTTTGCCGTTTCGAGCAAGCTCGCTGAAGATCGACGGTGCCCGGGTGCTGCAGGCGCCGCCTGGTGAGCAGTCGGTGTCCCACGGCGCCCCCGCGTAGGAAAGGCCCGACGTCATCGACATGTAATTGGGCAGCGAAGGGTGGGTCACGGCCAGGTAGTCCACCGCCATGCCGCAGCGGTCCGCCAGCTTGTTGATCTCGGGGGCGGCCGCGTTGCCGATGATCGAGCTGAAGCTGTGGTTTTCCTCCCAGATCACGAGGACCTGGTCGACCCTCGGGTGCCCGCTCAGGGTCCCGCACGGGTGCGCCGGGCTGGGGGCCTGCCCGCTCCCGCTCAGACGCCTGCTGACCGGCGCAGGAAGGCCAGCGGCTGGGGCACCAGGCTGGCTGCCATGCAGGACCGAGGCCGCCGGACGGGTACCAGCTGCGGAGGCTGGAGGGGCAACACCGGCAGCGGACGTCCCGAGCGCCACTGCCAACAGAGCGACGACACCACGCACGCCCGCCCGGGCACGGTCCGCCATCGACTGGATACTAGTGGCACAAAAGGCCAAACTGAGCAGCGGCGGGCGGGCGGCGGGTGAAGTCGCCTCTCTCTTCCCCATCTCCGGTCGCTCCGTTTCGAGCCACTTGGCTGTCCTCGGATCCGCTGGCCTTGGAGCTGAGGGGCGCCAGGCCAACAAGCTCATCTACTCCGGCAGGGTGCGTCAGCGCCAGGGCCCGAGCTCGGGAGCTCGCCTCCCCCCGACCGTGATGCCGCGCCCGGTCACCCAGGCGAACAGCTCCCCCACCGTCCCCTCTAGCTCCACTGCTTCGCCACTGCCTGCCACCCAGTGCTGGTCCGTGTCGGTAGCTGCAAGGACAACCGCGACCCCTTTGGGGAGCCTCGGCGGGAGGTCGACCATGGCCCGGTCCATCTCCTCCAAGACCCACTCGGAGGGCCAATCGGAGGGTGAATAGCCGAAGTCGAGGTCGACGTGGTGGACCTCGACCTCGCGGAGGCGCGCGATGACCAGCTGGCCGATCTGCACTTCGCCCATCCGGTAGTGGACGGCAGGCGCGCGCAGGACCTCGTCCGGCGCGGCCCGCAGGGCAGACATCGCGCTTTCCGACGACTGCCGGATCTCGCGGTAGAGGTCAGCGGCCCTTGCGCCTCGGCCGGCCTCGATCTCGGCATCCCGAGCGGCCCGCCCGCCCGGGTAAAGCTCCGCCACCTCGCCCCGGGTCGCCGCCTCGACCACGCGGGCGAGGCCAACGGCATTGGCGCTCAGGTGCTTCAGCACCATTGCTCTGTCCCACCCGGGAAGGAGGCTGGGCTGGGCGACCACGACGTCGTCCATGCGTAGGACAGTCGAAAGAAGCTTCGCTGTGGCCGTGTCTATGCGGCCCAAATAGGGGCTGTTCACCGGGCCGGCGCCGCCAGCTCTCTCGGCCCCTGGCCCACGCCGGCCCGAGACGAAAAGACCGGCCTCGCGTGTTTGCTCACGCCCGGAGACCTTAGTGGCAGGGCGGGCCGGTCAATGGGGAACCACCCGTCCAAGCCAGCGGCCGCCATGGAGGTAGGTGGGTCAACCTGGCCGGCCAGGGCTTCCTCCACTTCTGCGGCCCCGACGCTCGGCCGTCCGCTCGCCGCCGCCCAGCTGGCGAAGCCAATGCGCTGAACAGCGAGAGGCGAACCGCAAGCCGCAGCGCAAGCCAGCTCGAGCGCCCGGTCCTCGAACTCGACGCCCCGCTCCACAGCAGGCACCACGATCGCCTCTCGGGCCTCTCCCGGGTCGAACGGCCCGAGCGCGCTCGTCCAGACCGTGCCCGAGAAGTTGCCGGTACGCTCGAACCGGCGTGCCAACCAGGGCCTGCAGGTCATCACGAAGGCGACGGGCAGCCGCTCGAGCGTCAACCGCCGCGCCAGGTACCCGAACGCCTCGGCCTCGCCGGCGCCGAGCAGGTCCACGTCGTCCAGCGCTATAAGCAACCCACGGCCGAGCTCGGAGGCCGTACGCCCGCAATGCTCGAGGACGGCCTTCAGCTCGGACCAGGCCGCATCACCGTCTACGAAACCCCCTGCACCCGCCCGTGCGTCTCCCCATTGACGGCTGACGCGGGCGCCGACCTGGGTACGGACCAAACCCATGGCGCGCTCCTTGGCCCGGCAGCGGTGCAGCACGGCAGCCCACCCGAGGAGCGCCTGTACTTGGCGGCACAAGGCACGGAGCAAGGCCGTCTTGCCCATGGCCGGCCCGGATGCTACGAGGCGGTGAAAGCGCACATCGGAAGGGCCGTGCTTGTAAGCCTCGAGGGCGTTGCCGACGACCCCGGACGTACCGAGGTCCTCCTCCTCGCTCGTCCTGTCCACGAAATGCGGCGGGTCGGCACCTCGGAAGGGGCGATAGGGCGGTGGGCAACTATGCATCTCCGCCCACCCCCTCGGGACGACCGGCGGTGCTCCCGGCAAGAAGTTGCGGCTCGATCTCTGGCTGGTAGAAGGGCCCGATCCCGCCTGGGGGAGCGGGAGCAGGCCGCCAGCCCCCGGGCGCCCCTGCAACTGGCGCACGGGCATCGTCATTGGCACGCTTGGTTTCCGCCTCCTCGGCCCGCACCTGAGGCCATTCTCGCCGCTCGGACAAGAGGGGTACCCGGGCAAGAACGGGTGGCAACCGGCTCCACAACACGAGGGCGGTCCCGGCCGGCAAGGTCCTGATCTGGTCCGCCCGTAGAACGGCCTCGCTTTCCCAGCTGAGCGTGCGCGACTGGTCGGCTCCCCCCGGGCCCCTTACACCGCGGTGCGTGGACTCACGGCGTACTCGCCGCTGCCCACAGAGGCGCTCCAGGTCGGAGAGGTCGCTCGGAGACGTCAAGCCTCCCATGACGGCGGTGATCGTGGTGGCGTTGCCCATCGTCTCTGCCTTGTGCGCGCCCCACCTGGTCACGGCCTGGGAGAACGACTGCATGGCATAAACCACCACGATGCCCCTGCCTCGTCCATCAGCCAGCAACTCGGGGAGCGTCGGCAGCGGGGCAATGCTCGGCGCTTCGTCGAGCAGCCCGAGAAGCGGAGGGTCAAGGCGCCGGCCCGGCATGCGGGCAGCCACCCGCTCGGCGCAGTCGAAGACCTCGTCGGCGAACGCTGTCATCAACGGTGCCACTGCGCCGAGGCGCGAACCCTTGCCCAGCAGGTAAACGGTGCCGGTGGCGGCCAACAGCTCTCCTATGTCGAGCTCGTCACCGGGCGCAGGGCAACAGGCGTCAACCA
This sequence comes from Actinomycetes bacterium, assembly GCA_021798075.1. Next base: position 1,749 of record JAJZYO010000026.1, on the reverse strand, counting down.
CGCGCTCATGGCTGAAACATGCCAGCGCCCTACCCACGTACCGCAAGACACCTGAAGTGGTCTCGGCGGCGCCGCTCGTATGCAGGTCGACAATGTCGGCCCAGCCGGGCGAAGCAAACGGCGAAGAGGCGAGCAAATCTATGGGGGTGGTGTCCTCGGGGCGGCGCGACCACTCGAGCACGGCCCGCATGTCCAGGCCGCAGATGGCGGCGGCGTGCAAGTAGGCCTTCAGTAGGTCACGAGCCGAGTCTCGGAAAAACGCCCCATTTTGGACGTCGAAGTCGTCGCCGCTTGCCGCGAGCAGTGCAGCGGCGCGCCGCTCGGCCACCTCGCTTCGTTGGCACCCGGCAACGGGCGACCAGCGGACCGGCTCCGCCGCGGGCACCAAGAAGTCCGGGTCGAGGGCGAAGACCGGCCCGAGGCGCCGGCGGGCGGCGGCGGTCAGCTCGAAGAGGTCGGGCTTGGTGGACGTAGCCAGTGCCGGCCCGGGGTGCTGGCGCAGGATGGGTGCGAGCACCCGGAACGTCTTGCCCTCGCCTGGCGGCGCCACCAGCCTGAGCGAAGCCTCCCAGCTCGGCCAAAGCTCGACCCCGCTCGGGTAGGCCCACCCGAGCGGGTAGCCGATTTCATTGCGGCTCACGGCAGAACGCCGAGCCCGGGCGAGCGAAGGCCGAGTTTGCGCCATGCGCCGGCGAGCGGCCATGGCGGATGCCTCACGCAGGAGCTGGCGGCGGGAAGCGAAGCCATGGCGGTTTCTCCCGTCAACGAGCGGGCTTCGTCCGAAAACCCGCGCTGCGAGCGTGCCGGCGGTCATGCTGCCCTCGACACGAGCGCGTGCTCGGCCCGGGAGAGGGCATGGTAGACCGCCCTCGGCGCCAGGCCCTGCCGGCGCCCCACCTCGCTCGCAGGCACGCCCTGGACCCTCGTGGCGTAGAGGAGCGCCGCCTGCTCGGCGCTCAGCCTGCCTTCTCTCCGGGCCTCCACGACGACACTGGCCAGCCATTCCGCCCGCGACCGGGCGCCGAACAGCCCGGCGGACAGGCGCCCGGCGTCGCACGGGCCGAGGGCGACCGTCCTCAGCTGGTGGCGCCGCTCCGCCTGCCGGGCCGTGCGGAGCCGCCGCGCGGCCTCGCTTACAAGGAGCCGGCCGACGTCGTGGCCAGGGCGGTCCTCGCCGGCGTGGCGCCAGATCGCTGCGAAGCACTCCGCCACGAAGTCAGCTGCGGTGTCAGCCCGCCGGCGAAAGCCTTCCCCCACCCCGTGACCAAACGCAGGCGTGTACACGTTTTCAGCTGCGAGCCTCGGCAGCAGCGCCTGCAGCAGGCAACGCGACGCCGAGCGGCAAGCCGCCAGCCTGAGGAGCGCCGACAGCAAACTCGCGCCTTCTGGTGATATCCGGTACCCCTCCCACCGGGCCCGCTCGACGACATCGCTCGCGCCGAGCCCCTCCAGGGCTGGCTCGGCCGCCCACCAGTCCCGCTGGCAGGCCCGCATTGCAGGCGTCTCTGCCAGGTACTCCCACTCGCGCTCGAGGGACACGAACACCGGGAGCTTGGCGCCGCCACGGTGCTCGTTGCTGATGGCTCCGGTAAATGGTCCGGTAAATGGTCCGGTAAATGGTCCGGTAAATGGTCCGGTAAATGGTCCGGTAAATGCGGTAGCTGGCATGCGGCCACCATCTCGTTTCCGGTCCCCTGAGGGTTCCCCGGTGCGTTCACCCTGGGGCCGCCAGTTCGGGGAAGTCAGGGG
>JAJZYO010000025.1 GCA_021798075.1 Actinomycetes bacterium | reverse complement strand
CGAGCTCTCGGCGGACGCTTGGGGTAGGGTCCTGTCGGTGAACGTGACCGGGGCCTTCCTTTGCGCCCGTGCACTGCACAAGGGCATGGTGGCCCGAGGCCGCGGCGACATCGTGTCGTTGTCGTCTGTCACCGCCCTGCTCGGCCGGACCGGGAACTTGCACTATGTGACCTCGAAGTCAGCTCTCATCGGGTTCACACGGGCGCTGGCCCGAGAGGTGGGCGAAGACGGGATCCGGGTCAACTGCCTGGTGCTCGGGGCTATCCGGACGCCCGAGGAGCTTGCCTACGGGGACCCCGAGGTGGTCAACCAAGAGCTCTACCGCCTCCAGAGCCTGAAGCGACGAGGGCTCCCCGACGACGTGGCGGGTGCCGTCGTCTTTCTTGTCTCCGCTGAAGCCGGCTTTATCACGGGCCAGTCGCTCGTGGTCGACGGGGGCTGGGTGATGCAGTGATGACCCTACGCGTCGGAGCAGCAAGCATTGTCCCGCCTCTGTCGCCACCGTGAAGTTTAGGGACCGTGTGCCCTCAGGCAACAGTAGGATCGAGGGGCCACTTGGAGGCGCGTTTCTCCCCGGCGGCTCCCACAGCCTCGGCGAAGCTTCGGAGTGGCAGGACGTCGGTGACAATGGGCCTCAACAGATCCGCGTATCGGCCGACGAAGTCGACGGCGTCTCCGTAAGTGTGCAGAACCGCCATCGACGTGAGGATGCGCATCTCACGTTAGTGAAGTGGAACGGCGTTACGCTGACCCGGACATCTTGACTTGCGACCCCAAAGAACATGACCGTACCGCCGGGGCGGCACCGCCAGGCTGCCGCTTCCATGGCCCGTGGCATCGAGCACGGTTCGCCGGCTCCCACCCGCTAGCGCTTGCAGCACAACGCCCACTCTGCGAAGGTACCTGAACAGCTAACGCTAACCGGAAGTTACGAGGGGTAGGTAGGCATGGAGAGCTTTGTGATGCGCGGATCACGGTTGGTCTAAGCAGGCCCTCTACTCCTAAGCGTGTCCCCAGGGGCAAAGTAGCGAGAGGCTTTCTCACACGGGGAACCGTTTGATGGCCTCGTCGTACGTTCCTTGGGCGTCAGCCAGGGATAGGCGGCTGTAGATTTCGAGGGACTTGCGACTGGCATGGCCTGAGTAGGGCTGGATGAGGGCGTCGTCGATCCCCTGAGTCTTCAACCAAGTGAAGAGGAAGTGGCGAAGCCGGTGCGGAGGCATGTTGTGCTCGAGCCCAGCCTGGTGGGCGTAGCGAGCGAGCAGGGCTCGCACCCCCCTTGTGGAGTAGGGCTTCTTCCAGCTCGACTCGAAGAGAAAGGCTGCCCCTTTGGCCCGCTGGGAGCCTATGTGCAGGGCGAGGGTTTCCCTGAAAGTGGGCGGGAACGGCACCACGCGGTCCTTCGACCCTTTGCCGAGGTTGATGCGGATGCGGCAGGCGTCGAGGTCGACGTCGGCCAAGCGCATGGCCACCAGCTCCGACACCCGGGCGCCTGTGTAGAGCAGGGTCTTGATCATCACGATGTCGTTGCTGCGCCGCGCCTTCCACACGACCTCGTAGTAACGGCGTACCTCCTCGTCGGTGGGCACGTACGGGAGCCGCTTAGGCTCGCGCTGGACGTCGATACCGAGCTCTTCCCGCAAGTGACGGAACACCTCTTTTAAGTAGATGTAGTCAGGCCTTTCAGCTCTGAGGTACTTGGCGAGCTGAGTGGCCTTTTTTCGCGCCGGTGTCCGTTTGGCTGGGCCGGTAGCAGCAGTCATGCTGCCGGGACTAGGTCGATGTGGTTCTCCAGGTCCAGCTCGAAGCGCCCGTAGGGGTTGCAGTTGGACCAGAAAAGTGGCGTGATGCCGCGCCGGTCGGCTTCGCCCAGCTCTTCTGTCCAGTGGTTGTCGGTTAGGGCCCGCTGCAGTAGGAGGGTGTTGATGTGAACCACGACCGACTGCAGCAAGTGCAGGGCCAGCATCGAGACTTCCTGGCTCTCGCGGTCGGCGCCGGCCAGTTCGGAGTCTTTGCCGTAGTAGATGTAGCCGTTCCCCGAGTTCCATTGCTCGACGACCTGGAGGCCCTCGTGGACCTCCTGGCGCAGTGCCGGGTCGCGCAGGTAGTCGGCCAGGAATATGGTCCGGCAGGCTCGGCCGAGCTCCACCAGGGCGGCGTAGACAGGGTGCTGTGGGCCGGGCCTAGTGAAACGCCGGAGTACTTGTTCGGCCTCGGCGGTCTGCAGGCGGAGGGCGGTGGCGTACTTGACCATCTGGTCGTGCGGTGGCGTACTTGACCATCTGGTCGTAATTGGCCGCGATCAGGTCCCAACGGACCGGGCGGGTGAGCACCGGGGCGAGGCTCCCCCAGCAGGCAGGGCTGGCCTCGTCGGGGCGGTAGAGACGCTGCGAGCCGATGTTCTTGAGCCTGGGCAGGAGCTCGAAGCCGAGCAGGTGGGCGAAGGCGAAGGCGACGGAGGACTGGCCGTGGGTGTCCACGTAGTTGCGCTCGACGTCGGCCGAGGTGCAGTGGTGGAGGACCCCCTCCATCATGGCCGCCACCTCTGAAGACGAGCAGGACTTGAGCTGGGAGTAGATGCAGATGCTCTTGCGCTCGACGTGCCAGTAGATCATCACGCCCGCCCCCCGGTAACGGGCGTGCCATTCGGTCATCAGGTTGGAGTCCCAGGACGCGAAGCGCTTGGAGTCCGAGGCACACGCGGTCCCCTCACCCCACAGCCCGGTGTCCCTGGCGGCGAAGGTGGCGTTCACAAGGGCGACGATCGCCGCCCGCAAGTTGTCGCGATTGACAAAATGGCGCCGGACATGGCGGAGGGCGGCTTCAGGCTCTCCTGATGCCGCTGCCACCCGGGCAATGCCAGTGTTGGTCCCTAGCGCGAACAGCACCAGGAGCAAGCGACGGCGGAACACCTCAGGGCCGAGCTTTTGGCGCGTGGCGATGGAGGGGAACCAGTCGCTGAGCCCGACCAGGTGGTCGACTTCTCCCAACATGGCGAGCAGGTCCAGGTGCCCCCAACGTCGGACAAGCTCTGTCTTTAGCCGGGACAGCCCGCTCGGCTCGGGCTGGGCCTCGGCCTTTGGGACACCGATCCAGGGAGTGCCCCTCCTCGTCTGGATGCTCACGCCACCGGTGGCCCCATCGGTTATGGCTGAAGCAAAAGCATCGAGGGCTTCGGCCATCCGAGCTTTGACGCCGGCCACAAAGGCGGTGGGGTCGAGAGGTTGGCGGAGAGCGGCGTAGTGGTGCTCCCGGTTTGCCTGGAAATCAGCGGGCAAATCTGCCTCTGGGTCTCTCCAGCGGTTCGCCCCCTCTACCCACACTTCACGACGACGGACCGCCTCCCGGAGAGACCCGAGCACGCATAGCTCGTAAGGGACCCGCTCGACCCTCCCTGAGCTGTCCACTACCGCATCTCGCCACTCAGTAGGCACGACCCCTTCGAGGGGGACCGTCTCGGCGGCGTCGTAGAACCGGACCGAGCTGCCCCGGGCGGCATAACGGGTGAGCAGCCCCAGGGCGTCGATGACCGGCCGGTGTTCGGAGTTGTTGGAGCGGAACACCAATGCCCCGAGCAGTCGGGGGAGCATGCGGCGGTAGTGCCTCGAGTAGGACGAGCGCAGTACCGTGCGGACCCGGGCCTTGAAGATGCCCCGTGCGGCCTTGGCTTCTTTTACGAGCTCGACCAGGGTGGCCTCGGGTACCACCGGGTACAGGGCCGCTCGGACCGTGTCGTCAGGATGGTCGAGGGCGGCTTCGGCCAGGCGGAACAAGATGTCCTGCTTGCCGCGGACCCGCTTCAGGTCCGCCAGCAGCTCTCCCTCTACCCGGTGCTCGGCGCGACTGTCGATTCTTTGGACCAAGCCGACGAGCAGGTCGACGAGCGAGTCGGTGATCTCGGTCAGCCGCCGGTGGCAGAGCACAGCGAGAAGGGTCAGGCGCACCTCCCTCGGGTGGGTCACAAGGTCGGAGGCGTACTCAACGGCCGCCCTCGCCCGCCAGGCGTCGACCACTTTGTCCGGAGCACCCTAGGCGGGCCTCAGGTGGCAGCCGACCCGGACTTTCTCTTGGCGTCAGTGGACAAAGCGGCTGAAGAGGCCTCGGTTTTCCACGAAGCAGGAGGCCGCGCCGTCGTCGAGTGCGGGACGATCGGGCTCGGCCGGGACGTCTCGATGTTGCTGGAGCTGAACGAACGGCTGCCCGCGCTCCACATTGTGGCCGCCACCGGGTTCCACAAGGGTTCGTGGTATGACAACCGGGCCCACTGGGTAGCGCGTTGTCACGTCGAGCAGATTGCTCAGTTGTTGTTGGACGAGGTCACGGACGGTATCGACGAGAACGACTACTCCGGCCCGGTCGTCCGGCGCTCAGCGGCCCGGGCAGGTGTGATCAAGGTGGGTACCGGTTACGGCCGGGTGACCGCGTTCGAACGCAAATGCATCGAGGCTGCCGCCCTGGCGAGCGCCGCCACCGGCGCCCCGGTCACCACCCACGCCGAGGAGGGCACGATGGCCCTCGAGCAGGTGCGCCAGCTCGTCGGTTACGGGGCCCGCGCGGACAACATCATGGTGGGGCACCTTCAACGCAACCCGGATGCCTATTACCACTCCCAGGTCTGCGAGCTCGGCGCCAGCGTCGTCTATGACGGCGGTCACCGGGCGAGGCACGGGCCGGACAGCACACGTGTGCAATTGATCAGGGACATAGTGGCGAGGGGTTGGGCTGACCGGATCCTGCTCGGGACCGACTCAGCCCGCCAGTCCTACCAGAAGGCCTACGGGGGCGGAGCAGGCATGGACTACGACCTCAGCGTCTTCAGGCCGAGGCTCCTCGACGAGGGCCTTAGCCCGGAGGTGGTGGATGCCTTTTTCGTGTCCAACCCGGCGCGGGCGCTGTCGTTCAAGCGCTGAGAGACAAGGGTGGCCGGCGGCCCTAGGCTTGCCCCGGGGCTCGGGAAGCAGAAGGAGAGGGGCAGACATGGGAGAGATCGTCGCACGTATTTCTGACTTGGGCGTGGGTCCCGGTGATCGAGCTCGGGCTCGTCGGCCAAGCTGAGCCGTTGCTCCATGCGCTCTGGGCCGGGGGCCTCCCAGCCGCCGAGATCACCCTGCGCACACCGGCCGGCATCGACGCCATCCCAGTGCTCCGCCGTTCGCACCCCGAAGCGCTCATAGGGGCGGGCACCGTGCGTTCCGCCGAGGATGCGCGCCGGGCCATCGGCGGCGGTGCACAGTTCGTGGTCTCGCCCGGCACCGACCAAGAGGTCATGGCCGTTTGCCGGGAGCTCAAAGTGCCCGCCCTGCCCGGGGCCTGCACGCCGACCGAGATCGGAGGCCTGGGACTCCCGAAGCTGCGGCCAGCGGCAAGGTAGCAGCCGGTCTCCCAGAGGCAGGAACTTCATAAGTGTCGCAGAAAAGGGAGTACTTTCTGCGGTACCACCGCGAGTTACCTGGGAGGACGCCTTGCCTGGTAAGGCGTGACTCCCACCAGCTTTCTGCGATAGGAACCGAGGAGGCGCCGTGGCCAAGACCCGGAGGAGCGCTGTTCAGCGGCCGAGCTGTCCGACGTTCACAGGACCGTGCCGTCAGTCCCCCGCGCCAGGCTGGTGGCCGGCACCGCAGGGCACGTCGAGCGAGCGGGTCTCCTTGGTGAAGGTGACCCACCCGGCGTCGCGCAGTGCCCGGATCGTTGCTTCGCCTACCCGGCGTGGCCAGCCCATCGCCGTACAGAGCTCCGACCAGAGCGGCCCTTCCCCGTGCTCGGCCCGCCACGCCCGAACCCACTCTGCTGCCCTCGCCCCGTCGGCTTCAACGAGCTGGCGGGCGCGCTCAGCTCGGGCCTTCCTGGCTGCCTTGCTCTCGGCCCAGGTGGCCACACGGCCTCGCACGGCGGCCTCGGTCGGGGTGTGCCCCTCCCGGCGCAGGGCGTACCAGGCGGCCCGTGCCACGCGGTCCGCCGGCGGACCCGCCGCCTCTTCCTGCTCGGGCCCCTGCTCTGGCCGTGCCGGGGCCCGGTCGTCTGTGCCCTTGTCAGGTCGGCGAGCGCCCAGCGCAGCGACCCGGCGCCTAGCCTCCTCGGGGGCCCAGCCCATCGCCGCCGACACCTCGGCGAGCGTCGGCAACCGCCCCTCCCGGCGCCGCCAGTCGGCTAGCAGCCTTTTCAGCTGGTCTTCGGGGCCGAGGGTGACCGGCGCTGGCTTCGACGGGGGACGTGAGAGCTTGGTGGCCACAACGCAGTTGTAGCCGCCCGTGGCGAGAAAAGGGTGGACCCGGTTCGTTGGGCGGCGGGAGCGCGTGCGGCTGGGTTGTACTGCGGGCGTGCCGGCGCGCCGCTCGGCGGGGGGGCTATGTGCAGATGAGCCTTACGGGCATGGACGGGTACAGAGCGGGCGCTTCAAGCTGCGTCGCAGCGTCACATCGTGTGCCGCTGAGGGTGTAGGTGGGTGTAGGTGTGCGTGGTCATCGTTGCACTGCTCCTTGTGGTAGGGCGGGGCGGTGATGTGGCTGCCGGCCACGGCGAGGAACACCTCGTCGAGGCGGAGTGTGGACCTCCACCCAAGGTGGATCATCTTCACTTTGTCTCCACACGGCTTCCACCATCCCTTGACTGGGGCGTCCTGGAATCCATGGTGTTAGGCGGTCCAAACCGGAGTGGTGAGGGACCGAGAAGCAGGTCCAGTTCAGGGAGGACGAGCAGGAACAATGCCCGACAAGGCGGTCATCAGTCTGGCGACAAGGCTGGAGGATGCCGAAGAAATCGTCGGAGAGGAACTAGGCCTGCGCGGCTTCGCAAGACCGGTACACGATGAGACGGCCCATCGCTCTCGGGACGAACTGGACATGCTCGTCGAGCGGCTCGCCTACAGGGAACGGATCGCCACGGCCCTGGCCGACACTCTTGTCAGCCGCCTGTTCGAGGTCGGGCTCTGGCTGGAGGGTGCCCTGACATTAGCCGAGGGCCCCGAAGTGCGCCGGCGTGTGGGAGAAGCCATAGCAGGCATCGACGACAGCATCCGGTCCCTGCGCGAGGTCATCTTCGACCTTGCGCCAGCCAGTAGCACCACTACCACGCCTTATCCGCTAGGCGAAGTGGCCTTGAGGGCGGCGAGGGGACAAGGCTCCCAGCCTGGCGCCCTCACCGGGACGGAGGAGATGTGGCTGCTCGACTCGTAACCGCGGTCACTGGAGAAGTGACTGTCCCCGAGGAGCTCTTGCCTATCGGGGAAGGCTACAGCGCGACAGTGGGCGGGTTCGAGCTCAACCTCGACACGATCGCCGCGACCGTCGCCGCGGGCCTGATCGTGATCATCAGCGGGCTCCTCGCCCGGCGTGGCGAGGCATCGGCGCGGCCGACAAAACTGCGACTGGCCTGGGAGACCGTCATCTCTGCTGTGGAGCGCCAAGTCGGGCCGCACCTGGGGGCCGCGGGGCGACGAGTCGTGCCCCTGGCAGTGGCGTTGTTCGTGTTCGTGCTGACCGCCTGCCTGCTCGAAACCATACCGAGCGGCCATCCCAATAAAGCCCTGCCGGCGCCCACCGGCGACCTGAACCTCACCGTTGCCCTCGGCCTTTTCGTCGTGACCGCAGTGCATGTCACCGCCGTCCGCACAAGGGGATGGCGCGGGTACCTCCGCCATTACCTGAGGCCCACCCCCTGGCTGCTCCCCTTGCGGCTGCTCGAGGAGCTGGTCAAGCCCGCGACCCTGGCTTTGCGCTTGTTCGGCAACATCTTTGCCGGAGAGGTCATGGTCATGTTGATCTTCGAACTGGTGCCGCTGACGGTGGCCCCGCTCCCGCTCCTGGCCTGGAAACTGTTCTCGGTGTTCGTGGCGGGGACGCAGGCCTTCATCTTCGCCCTCCTCACGGTCTTGTCCTTCGACGCTGCCCTCGCCCCCGACGGCACCGAGGCCCATGCCAACGAGCCGTCGCCCACCGTTGCCGGAGGTACCACCCCATGACCGCAAGCCTTTTCAACTTGAACGCCACGTTCGTTGTCGAGCTCGCCGTTTTCATCCTCGTGCTTGCAGTCTTGGCCCGCTTTGTCATCAAGCCGCTGCAGGCAGCCATGCGACGCCGCCAAGCCGAGATCGACGAATCCCTGGCCAAAGCCAAGCAAGCCGAAGAACTGCTCGCCCAGGCCGAGGCCGACTACCAAGCCACGCTCGACCAAGCCCGGCAAGAGGCAAGGCGGATCATCGACACCTTCCAACGTATGGCCGACCACCCGTCCTCAAAAGGCCGGCGCCCAGCCGGCACGGGCCTAGCCGGCTCAGAGAAAGCAAGCGGCTAGGAGCGCCCATGCCTGTGCACCAATGTCCCCTCTGCCCCCTCATCTTCGAGCACCGCAGCGAAGCCGAATGGCACCTGCGCGAAGAGCACAGGTCCCGCGCCGACGAGGCGGCTGAGCTTCGCGCCGAGCTGGGGTCCGCGGAAAGGCAGCTCGACTGGGAGTACTTGGGCCAGCTGCGGTCGTCCAAGGCCACCCCATCGGTGACCCTGCTGATGAGCACCGCGCCTGCCGCCACCATGACGGCCTTGGACGCCGCTCGTCTCCGCCACCTCGCCGAGCAAGCCCGCCGGCGCCTCCCCGTCGAACCCGACCGCGACACACCGAGCGGCGTCGTTGAGGACCGGCTTTCTGAGACCGTGGCTGCTGCCCAGAGCCTGGCCACTGACCGGGGCATGGCCATCTTGGTCAACAAGTACCACCTGGGCATCATCACGTTGCCGTTCGGGCCGCGTGACCGCCACGTAGTCGAGGGCGGCTTTGCCACCCGCGATTTCGAGTACGCTCTCCGCCGCTACCCCCGGTACCGGGTCCTCGTGCTCGGGCGCCACCCCCGGGTCCTCGAAGGGCACGCCAACCAGCTGTCCGAGCCGCGAACCGCCCCGATTGCGAGGAGCACTCCCACGATTAGGGCTACCGCCTACCTCGACCCCGACACCCTTCTTAGCGGACGGGTCGAGGCCACGGGGAGCCTCCCCCTTGTCATCGTGGGCAACCGCCGAGATCTCGGCCGGTTCCACCGCCATTCCCGATACGCGAGCGACGTCAACGTCGAGGTACACCGCCCCCGGTTCCACAAGGCAGACGTCCCCAACCTCATCGCCACCACGCTCGAGCGCGTACAGCAGGAACGTCAGTTGCGCGCTGTGGCCGAGCTCCTCCATGCCGACATACAGTCCCAGGCAGTCTGGGGCCTCCACGCGGCATGGGACGCCGTACTCGACCACACCGCTGACCGCCTCTGGGTCGAACACGATTACGCCATCCCAGGGCGCACAAGACCAGGCGTTCCCGGGGTCGAAACAATCACCGAACGCGCCGAACCAGGAGCCACTGACGACCTCGTCGACGCCCTGCTCGAAAAGGCCGCCCAGAACCACGTCCAGACGCACCTACTCGACAGGCACACCCTCGAGCGCTCCGAACCGGTAGCGGTCAGGGTACCAACCCATGCCTATGACCCAACTTTAGGATCTCTTTCGACCAGCTCGAGGACCGGAGCCAGGGCGAACGAGCCAAGTTTTGCGACAGCCTCGTCGAACTCCCCGGCGTCGAGCGGCATGGGCCGGGCGCTCAAGACGTACTCGCGTGAGCAGTGAAATCTGGGGCTCCCGGCATAGATGTGGGTCATCGGTCGGTTGTCGTAGGCAACGGGCAGCGCCTGTTCGACAATGGCAAGCCCTCGCTGCCGCTTGAACTGGTCGACTCGAAGCGGTTCAGCACCGGCGTTATGTCTCTCCGCTACACCCCAGCCCACTGACTCATGCATTCGACCAGAGCCATTCGGGCGGCCGGATTGCGAGCGCGTCAATCGGCTCGTAGGGCACGAACGACAACGAGCTTTCGAGCGAATGGGTGTACCACAAGTACCGAGATAGCACGTCGTGACCGGACAAGCTTTCCGTGCGAGTTTCGGCCCGATGCCAACTATCGCTACGCGGGGCCGATGGACGCAGACTCCGGCTCCTTCACTACATGAGCTTCGCGCGAACAACGGAGCACACCTACATCCGTATGGTTCATCACGTATCGAATATCGCATGTGCCGGTCGCCCTTCCGAGCTCTGACCCGGATCTGACGCCGCCGAGCGCCGAGGAGGTCCGCTGGTTGTGCCGCAGATTTGTCGCTGCCAGCGCCCCGCCCCAAGGCCTCACGTCGACTCAGTGGCTGTTGATGGCCGCACTCGTTCCTGCGATGACCGGGTTCGACGCCACCTTCGACGGGATCCCGATCGAGCCCGACGAGTTCGCTCGTGGGCTGGCCCGGCGCACCATGCAATTCCGTTCCAGGATCGTGCAGAACACGATTCTCCTCGCCCTTATCCTTCGGCCGCTGCCCGCCGCCGTCGCCGAGCGGGCCGCCTCCTTCGCCGCCGAGTTGGGCGTGCAAGAGGACATGCTGACCCTGGCGACCGAATTCGCCATAGGCAACTACGGTTTGGGAGCAGTCGGCTTCGACCGCAACGGGTACATCGCCCACTGGAGACCTGAGGACGCCGCAGCACTGCACACTTCCTGCACACTTTCGTCCGCCTGGGAGCTCGCCGTTGACGATCCGGCTCTCGCACAGCGCTGGGCCGACCTCGAGGACCTGCCCCTCGGGCACGCTCGGGCGGTTGGTCGCCGAGCTCTACCGTGCCCGCGGGTTCGTCTACCCGGGTCGGCCTGGTTCGGCCCCACCGCTGCTGGCCCAGCACGACTGGGTGCATGTCCTTGCCGACTACGGAACCCCACCGTCGAGTCGGAACTCGAGGTCTTTGGCGAGCTGGAGCGCCATCGTTGGTGGCACCCGCTCGTGGACGTCGTGCAGCAGCTCGACCTCTTCGCCGAGCGTGGACCGGAGCTCCTCGAACAAGCGCGGCACGATGCGACAGTACTGGCGTGGGTCCCACCACTCGCCCGGGGTCTCGAGGCCGTCGAGCCGAGGGCCGAGGGCCGCTCCCGTGCCGTAGGTCGAGCGCCCAGGCACGCCAACTTGGCAGCGGATGTGCCGAAAGCCCTGCTCGATGAAAGACTGAGCACGTGCCGCGACCTCTTTGGCATCGGAGCCATGGGCGTGCACATAGACGTCGGCGGCACGGCGGCACTTGCCACCAAAAAGCTGGTAGAGGGGCATGCCGGCACGTTTGGCGTTTGGCCTTGAGGTCCCACAATGCCATGTCGACCCCGAGAGGGCGTTGTTGAGCACTGGCCCATTGCGCCAGTAGGAGCTGAGCTGGGCGGCCTGCCAGATGTCCTCGATGTTGTCGGGGTCACGCCCGGTCACAAAGGGCTTCAGGTACTCCTCGACAGCGGTCACGACGGCGAGCGGCCGTTGGGTGAACGTGGCGCAACCGAGCCCGTACAGGCCAGGCTCGCTTGTGTCGACGCGCACGATCACGAGGCGGATGCCCTCCGGCGCGGTGCAGACCGTTCGGACGTCGGTTATCTTCACCCGCCCAGCCTGCCGCTGCCTGCTTGCCCGGTTCAAGGTGGGCGCCCGGGCGCCCGGGCGCCAGTTTCGTCCACGCGCCCCACGACAGCAGATCGTCGTCTGAACCGAGGAAAAGAGCCAGCAGTCCCAAATGGCGCCGTCGACGAAGACCCGGGCAACCCTGGTGCCGGCGGTGGACGTGACGGTGGCGTCATGCTGAGGCTCGTACCGGCCAGGCGCATCAGGGGTCGATGGTCCGTAGCCGGCCGGTGGTACGCCCGGGGGCCCACTGGGCCTCGGCGACCAGGACCCGGCCGTCGGCGAAAAGGCTGAGGGCTACGGGCCGCCAGGCCGGCTCACAGGCGAACACCGTGGAGGTCCCGCCCCGGCTGACCCGGCGGACGACGTTGCTGGCCGCGTCGGTTATGTACAGCGTGCCGGCGCCGGCCAACGCGAGGCTCGTCGGCCAGCGCAGGTCGGGGGCCGGCGCCGGCGGCAGGCCCAGGCTGCGCCGCCCGGCGACGGTGCGGGCTTGGCCGGAGGGGTCGATGCTCACGACCCGGTCGTTGCCCGTGTCGGCGACGTAGACGGTCCCGTCGAGGCCGACGACCACAGCTTCGGGCCGGCGGAACGTAACCTCACCCACTTGGAGGTCGCCCTGGCCGTAGGGCCCGCCGGCGAGGGTTGTCACGGTCCCATCGGCGTCCACCCTCCTCACCGTGTTGCTGAACGTGTCGGCGACGACCACGGACCCGTCCGGGGCGGCAGCTACCCCGAAGGGGTGCCGGAAACGGGCCTCCCAGGGCTTGCCGTCGACGAGGCCAGGCACCCCGCCTATCAGGAACGACCTGCCGTCTGGCTCGGTCCAGCGGAGCCGGTCGGCTCTGGGTTCGCTCACCACCACGGCACCGGTCGCCGTCACGCAGACGCTGCCCGGCCCAAGCATCGGTTGGACGTCCTCCATCACCTCCTCGGTCACGACTGTTAGGGATGGGGTGGGGTCGAGGGCCCAGTCGACGACGCAGGTCATGTCCGCTCCTTATATATCTAGTATATGCTAGTAATACTATCGGAGCTGAGGTGCCTGAACAAGAGTTGTTCTCACAAAACGAGGGCGG
>JAJZYO010000024.1 GCA_021798075.1 Actinomycetes bacterium | reverse complement strand
GCCGTCTTCGTTGGCCGCCTTGGACCAGGGGATGTTTTTGGCGGTGGGGACGTGCCCGGCCCGCTGGGCCTGCTCCTGGGGGAGGTGGGCCGGGGCGAGGAGCCGGCCGGCGTACTCGTCGGGGCTGCGCACGTCGATCAGGTTTTTCGCGCCTATGGCGGCGACCACCTCGTCGCGCAAGGCCCTGATGTCGGTGCGGGGCTCCTTGGCCCGGTAGGCGGTCTTGGGGCGTGCCTTGACCTCGGCCACCATCTCGCGGCTCTCGAGCTCCCACTTCTTGCGCCCGCCGTCTAAGAGCTTTACCTTTTCATGGCCGTAGATCTTGAAGTACCAATAGGCGTAGGCAGCGAACCAGTTGTTGTTGCCCCCGTAGAGGACGACCGTGTCGTCGTTGCCTATGCCCTTCTCCGAGAGCAGGCGCTCGAAGCCGGCCTTGTCCACGTAGTCCCGGCGGATGGGGTCCTGCAGCTCGGTCTTCCAGTCGACGCGCACGGCTCCTGGGATGTGGCCCTTCTCGTAGGCGCTCGTGTCCTCGTCTACCTCGACGAACACAACGCTCGCGTCGTCCAAGTGGGCTGCGGCCCACTGAGTGTCTACCAATACGTCTGCGCGGCTCATGTGAAAGTCTCCTCCCTTGTTAGGTCAGGTCTCCGGAACGCTGCGCCTGGGCCCGCCCCGGCTCGAGACTGGCCTACGACAGGCTAGCGGTCACTCGCCGCCATGATAGCCGATCTTGTTGATCAATTTTGTCAGGTATCTGCCCGCTAGGTGGCGACCTATGGGTAGGCTGCGGCTTTCGCCTACCACCCAGGAGGTCCGATGCCACGTCCTCGCACCGCCCTCGCCGCTACGGCCGCCCTTTGCCTGCTGAGCACGGTCTCCTTGCCGCTGGCCCTGGTCCCCCCCGGGGCGGCCGCGGCTCAGCCGAGGCACCCGGGCGCGTCGCTGCCGACCATAGTCATCGGCTCAGAAAACTTCACCGAGGAGATCGTCCTCGGCAACCTCTACAACGACGTGCTGAAGCACGCCGGCTTCAAGACCAAGCTCCGTTCCGACCTCGGCACACGCGCTTATGTGGACGGGGCGATGGCGCACAAGGCCATAGACCTCTTCCCCGACTACGCGGGCAGCCTGCTCGCCTACCTGAAGCCGAAGGAGACCGCCCTCGCCACCAGGTTGAGCACCGACCTCCCGGCCTTGCGCAAAGCCTTGGCCGCGCAGGGGGCGACCGCCCTCGACCCGGCGCCGGCGATCGACACCAACGTCTTCGTCGTGACCAAGGCGACGGCCGACAAGTACCACCTGAAGACCATTTCCGACCTGAGCCCGGTGGCCTCGAAGATGGTCTTGGCCGGCCCACCCGAGTGCCCGCAGTACGCCTATTGCCTGAAGGGCCTCGAGGGCGTTTACCACCTGCACTTCAAAGGTTTCGCATCCGCCGACGAGTCCGGCCCGATCACCCTCGCCGACCTGAAAAACGGCAAGGCCCAAGTGGCAGAGTTCTTCTCGACAGACACCGCCATATTGCAGGGCGGTTTCGTGGAACTGAAGGACAACAAGCACTTGGAGCCCGCCGACCACATCATCCCGGTCATCCGGAATTCCTTCGACACACCGGCGGTCGCCAAAGCCTTGGACAAGCTTTCGGC
This sequence comes from Actinomycetes bacterium, assembly GCA_021798075.1. Next base: position 10,905 of record JAJZYO010000024.1, on the reverse strand, counting down.
CAAGCTGACCACCACGGCCCTCGCAAACTTGGACGTCCAGGCGAGCAATAACCACGACCCGGCCGGGGACGCCGCAAAATGGCTGAAACACGTAGGCTTGGGGTAACGCCCGGCCACTAGCCGCGCATGCTCGGCGCACGCCGGGGCAGGAGCTGGCGCCCGCGAGGTGCTCGGGCCGCGGAGGCCCGGGCCCCGGCCGGCGTCAAGGCCCGTGCGGTCAGGGCCATAAGTGCATCGACCACCAGCGCTAGCACGGCGACCAGCAAGGCCCCGCTGAAGGTCTCGACGTTGTCGTGGAGGGCAAGGCCGCTGAAGACCAAAGTCCCGAGGTCGTTGAAACCGACGTAGGCGCCGAGAGTCGCGGTGGCCACGACTTCGACGGCGGCCGTCCGCGCGCCAGCCATTATGAGGGGCAGGGCCAAGGGGAACTCGACCTTCCAAAAGGCCTGCGCCGGCCTCATCCCCATGGCAACAGCGGCCGTACGCACCTCGGGGTCGACGTCCTGCACACCGACATAGGCGTTGGTGAGGATGGGTGGGACAGCGAGCGCCCACATGGCGATCCCGGTCGCTATGAGGCCGCCTTGAGGCAGGCGCACGATCGCCGGCTGTATCCCGAGAAGCGTGATGAGGGCGAAGGACGGGACCGCCCGGGCCGCATTTGCTGCGTTTAGCACGGCAAAGCCCCCGCGCCTGGTATGCCCCAAAACCGCCCCCGCGCCCACGCCGGCAATAACGGCGGCCACGACGGCGAGCGCGGAAATCTCGACCTGGTTGGCGAGCAGGTTGGGGATCCCGTCCATCCCCGACCACTGCGCCCCGCTTGTCAGGTACGCGCCGACCTGGGAGAGGAAGTTCACCGAGCCGTCTGGCTTATTTTGGGTACCCAGGGGGTGCTGGCCCGCTCGGCCAGCACCAAGAGGGCGTCGGATGCCCCGGCCAGGAGCACGGAGAGGACGAGACCGACGACGACGGGCGTGTTGAAGTCTTCGGTAAATCCCTGGATGATCAGTTGGCCGAGGCCGCCTTGCCCGAGCAGCGCCGTGACGTTGACGAGGCCGACCACTGTGACCGTGGCGACGCGCACCCCGGCGAGCACCGAGGGCAGGGCCAGGGGCAATTGCACCTTGAGGAGCACCTGGGCGGGCGAGTAGCCCATGCCCCGGGCCGCTTCGCTGACGTCCTCCGGCACCGACTCGAGGCCGGCGACGGTATTGCGGAGCAGGATGAGCAAGGTGTAGCTGACCAATGCGACCTCAGCCGTCGTGACCGAGAAAAAGCCGGTTATGGGGGCGATGAGCGACAGCAGCGCGATGGACGGCACGACATACAGGACGCCGGCGAAGCCGAACAGCGGGGTGCGAAGCCAACGCAGCCGCCAGGCGGCGACCCCGAGGGGTAACGATATGGCCAGCCCTACCGCTACGGCGATAACCGTCAGTTCCAGGTGCTGCCGCAATAGGGAAAGGATGGTGCCTTGTTGCGAAGAGATCCAGCTCCACTGCACCAAAGGCCCTGCCGAAGTGGCCAGTTCCACTGCGGGAATGCTACTTGCCGGTAACAGGTAACGTGGGAGGCCAAGGAGCGCCATGATCCGTTTCGAGGCCGTGTCGAAGCGCTATGGCCGGACGACTTATGCGGTACGTGACCTCGACTTAGAGGTGAGGGCCGGTGAGCTTTGCGTGCTCGTCGGGCCCTCGGGCGCTGGCAAGACCACGGTCCTGAAAATGGTCAACCGGCTGGTCGAGCCGTCGAGCGGGAGGGTCCTCCTCGATGGAAGGGACGTGTCCGAGGTGGACCGGGTCGAACTGCGCCGCCGGACCGGCTATGTGATCCAACAAGCGGGCCTTTTCCCCCACCTGAAGGTGGCGGACAACGTGGCGTCGGTGCCGCGGCTGCTCGGCTGGGACCGTGCCGCGGTCCGCGAGCGGGTAGGCGACATGCTGGAACTGGTGGGCCTCGACCCCGCCGTGTACGCCGGCAGGTACCCCCACGAGCTCTCCGGTGGGCAGGCCCAGCGGGTCGGGGTGGCGCGCGCCTTGGCGGGGGACCCTCCGGTGCTGCTCATGGACGAGCCCTTCGGGGCGGTGGACCCCGTCGGCCGGGACCGGCTCCAGCAGGAGTTCCTCCGGCTCCAGGGCCAGCTGCGAAAAACGGTGATCATGGTCACCCACGACATCGACGAAGCCGTGACCATGGGTGACCGGATCGCGGTCCTCGCCCAGGGAGGCCTGCTCCAGCAGTACGCTTCGCCCGCCGAGGTGCTGGCCCACCCCGCCACTTCCTTCGTCGCCGGCTTCGTCGGGGCGGACCGCGGCCTCCGGCGCCTCGCTGTGACCCCGGTCGAGCCCGGAGACCTCTACATGCCCCCCGTGGTCCGGCCCTCCAGCACCGTCGCCGCCGCCGGCGACGCAGCGGCGAGCGGGGGTACCGACTGGGCAGTAGTCGTGGGCGACGACGGCAAGCTGCTCGGTTGGGTGGAGCCACGGCAGATCTTGGCTGCCGGAGGGGCGGCGGGGGCGAAGGTGGGCCTCTTTGTTCGCCCGCTCGAAGCGCGTGTCTCGCTCGGTTCGTCGCTCCGGGCCGCCTTCGCCCAGATGCTCCAGCAAGACGCCGGCTGGGTGGCCGTGCTGGAAGGGGACCGGTACCTGGGGGTCCTCACGCCGGACGCGCTGCACGCCGCCTTGCGCCGTTCGGTCGGCGGCGAACCGCTGAGCGTGCCCGTGCACAAGTGAGGGCCCGCCCCGGCCCCAGACGGGGGCCGGGGGCTCGGCGTTTGGGCCTTAGCCGGTGGGGCCGGTCGCCAGCGTGAGGGTGGCGGTGTTCGTCGCGCCGTACGTGTCGACCCAGGTGACCTTGACCCGCTGACCGGGGTGGAAGAGGTCCATCACAGACCGGAGGTTGGACGTCGACGACACCGCACGGCCACCCACGGACGTGATGGTGTCACCCGCGGAGAGGCCGGCTTTGGCGGCCGGCGAGCCCGAGACCACGCCCCCGATCGTGGCGCCCGATGAGGCGAAACCAGGGAAGCCGTAGGCGTACCCGGGCGTCAGCTGAACGCCGAGGAAGGCAGAGGCCCCGATATGGACTGTCGAAGACCCGTGCCCGGCCTGGATCTGGTTGGCGATGGAGAGCGCCTTGTTGATCGGGATGGCGTAGCCCTGGGCACCCTGGCTGGCACCGTATTGGAACTGGAAGCTCGACGCCGCCGCCGTGTCCATGCCGACGACCTCACCGTTCATTTCGACGAGCGGCCCTCCAGAGTCGCCCTCTTGGATGTTGGCGTCCGTCTCGATCAGCCCCGAGAGCTGCTCAGAAGTCCCCATTGCCTGGTTCATGGCCGTTATCGACTGGCCGAGCGCCGTGACCGTGCCCGCAGCTGTGGACGGGTTGCCGCCCAGGCCTCCCGCGTTGCCGAAGGCCACGACGCTCTCGCCCACGCCGACCTGGGACGAATTGCCGAGCGTGGCGGTAGTGAGCCCGGTGGCGCCGCGCAGTTGCAGCACGGCGACGTCGGCGGTGGCGCTGTAGCCGACCACGCTAGCGGCGTAGGTCTTGCCGTTGCCCACGTCGGTGACCTTGATGCCCGTGGCGCCCTCGACGACGTGGTTGTTGGTCAGCACTTCACCCGAGGAGGTGAGCACGATGCCGGTGCCGGCCGCTTCACCGCTCCCGTAGTCGAGGGTCGAGACGACGTCGACCACGGCAGGGTCGACCTTGGCCTCGAGTTGTGCGAGCGTGAGCGTGGCGCTGGCCGTCTTCCCGCTGGCGTTGGTGGGGCCGCCCTGGGCCGCCCACCCGGCCCCGAGGCCTGCGAGCACTGCCGCGCCCAGGATGGCAGCTGCCGTGGCCCGCCGGCGCCGGCGCCGCCCGCGCGGGGAGGGCGCGCCCGTGCCGGCGGGAGGCGGGGGAGGCGGGGGTTGCCCCCAGTTGCGCTCGCTGCCGAAGACTGTGCTCATTGCTCGCTCCTTTGGTTTGACCTGCCCTACATGGTCCCCGGCCGGGCTTAGAGATCCCTGTGACAAGTCCGAGAAGTAGCGCACAGCCAAATGAGAATTGCTGAAGACGGGAGCATGGGCGACTTTCGTCACAGCTTGCGGCCGTTTTCTCACCGTCGCAGACAGGTTGTGCCGAGGTTGACGCAGAGGTTGCGGAGAGGCAGGCGGGCCTGACCGGCGCCCACGGGCGGCCGCCGCCGGTCAGCGGGCCTGCTGGTGGAGGCGCCGGCCGGCGAGGGTCAGGTGGGCCTCGCCCACTGCCTCGGAAAGAGAAGGGTGGGGGTGGACCAGTTCGGCCACTTCGCTCGGGAGCGCCTCCCAGTTGGTGATCAGCATCCCCTCGGCGATGAGCTCGGTCACGTGGGGGCCGACCAGGTGCACCCCGAGCACCGGGCCGCCCTTTTCGGCCACGACCTTCACCATGCCGCCCTGGCCGTAAATGAGCCCGCGCGCCACGCCCGAGAGGGGGAAGCGGTTGACCACCACGTCCGCGCCTCTCGCCCGAGCGTCTGGCTCGGACAGGCCGACGCTGGCGGCTTCGGGGAGCGAGTAGGTGGCGCGTGCCACCCCCTCGTACCTGATGGGTGCCGGTGCCTGCCCGGCGAGGGTCTCCGCGACCAGCATCCCCTCGGCGAACGAAGCGTGGGCCAGGGCGAGCGAAGGTGGTGGCAACAGGTCGCCCACGACGTGCACGCCGGGGACGGAGCTCTCCAGGTGGTCCCAGTCGGCCGGCACGACATAGCCCCGGTCGGTGCGCACGCCCAGTTCCTCGAGCCCCATGCCCTGCGAGACCGCTGCGCGGCCCACCGCCACCAGCATTAGCTCGGCTTTGACCTGTTCTGCCCCCTGCGGGGTGCGCACGGTCGCCTCGACGCCCTGGTCGGTCACCTTCACGTCCTCGACACGCGCACCGACCAGGACCTTCGTCCCCTTTCGGCGCAGGGCTGCGGCAACCTCGCGGCTGACATCAGGGTCTTCGGCCGGTAGGACGCTGTCCAGCATCTCGACCAGGGTGACCTCGGCCCCGAACGCACGGTAGAGGCTGGCGAACTCGACGCCCACCGAGCCCGCGCCGACGACGAGGGCCGAGGCCGGCAGGCGGTTGAGCCGGGTCGCCTCGTCGGAAGTCACCACGTTGGCACCGTCGGGGGCCAGGCCCGGGAGTTGGCGGGGGACGCTGCCCATGGCAAGCACGAGGCCGCGGCGTGCCCGTAGTTCGGCCTGCGGGGCGTGTTCACCCCCGGCCTTGCCCGGGACCGGGCCCACGAGGACGGTGCGCGGGGAGGTAACCCGGGCGTCGCCTTCCACGATGGTGACCCCGTCGTGGGCTAGATGGCCGAGGAGGCCCTTGTAGTTGCGCCCCACGATGTCGTCGCGCGCCGCGGCCAGGGCCTTCGCGTCGACCGACTCCAAGGAGGCGTGGAGGCCCCAGCGGCGGGCACCCTCCTCGACCGACTCGGCGATGGTGGCCGCGTGCAGCATGGCCTTGCTCGGTACGCAACCGCGGTGAAGGCAAGTGCCGCCGACCAGGTCACGCTCGACCAAAGCCACCGACAGGCCGAGGCCGGCGGCTCGGAGGGCGCAACTGTACCCCCCCGTGCCACCTCCGACCACCACTACGTCGAACTCTTGGGGCTCTGCCTGCTCGGCCATTGGGCGCTCCTCTCTTCGAGCATTTCCTTGGGCCATAATGGCCCCGGATGGCAAAGGACGGCCAGGGCAGCGGCGGGGCCGCTACTTCCCTGGAAAGCGAACGGGCCGAGACGCTTCTCGGCTATTACCGCCAGATGGCCTTGATCAGGGCCTTCGAGCTGCGCGCCGGTGAGATGTACGCCAGGGCGCGCATCGGTGGGTACTGCCACCTAAACCTGGGCGAGGAGGCCGCGGTGGTAGGGCTGGTCGACGCTCTCCTGCCTCACGACTACCTGTTCACGACCTACCGCGACCACGGCTTCGCCCTGGCTCGGGGCGTGAGCCCCAATGCGGTAATGGCCGAGCTTTTCGGCAAGGCGACCGGCTGCTCGGGGGGATGGGGCGGCTCCATGCACCTTTTCGACGCCGGCGTGCGCTTCATGGGCGGTTACGGGATCGTCGGGGGGCAGATCCCGCTGGCGACGGGCGCCGGTTTGGCTATCGCGTACCGGAGCGAGCCCGGCCCCGAGGCGGAGGCCGTCATGTGCGTCCTCGGCGACGGCGCCACCAACATCGGTGCCTTCCACGAGTCGCTCAACCTCGCCTCGGTCTGGGACCTCCCGGTGGTCTACGTCGTCGTCAACAACGGCCTCGGCATGGGCACTACCGTGCAGGCAGCCTCCGCCGAGCCCGAGCTTTACAAGCGGGCGTGCGCCTATCGCGTCGAGGGTGTCCGGGTCGACGGCGACGACCCGGTCGCAGTGCACGACGCGGCCGCGTCCGCTCTTGGCGCCGCCCGGTCCGAGCGCCGGCCGTCGATCGTCGAGGCAGTATGCCTGCGCCTGCGAGGCCATTCGGTCGTGGACCCCGCCCGTTACCGGACCTCTGAGGAGGTCGACCTGGCCAGGAAGTCTGACCCGCTCCCGGCTCTGCGTTCCCGGCTGGCCGAGGCCGGCTTGCTCGACGATGCCGGCGCTTCTCGCATAGAGGCCGAAGTAGAGGCCGAGGTCGACAAGGCGGTGGCGTTCGCCGAGGAGAGCCCCTTCCCCGATACCTCCGAGCTGTTCGCCAATGCATATGCGACCGAGGTGCCCAACATGGCACGGGGCTTGCCTGGCGAGCCGGTAGCCCATGAACCTGAGGAGGTCCGGTAGTGCGCGACGACGGGGCTCCGAGGCCCGGCAGTGGCCCCGGGAGTGGCCGGAGCGCCCCTGTAGTGCGCGAGGTGGTGTAGGTGGCCGAGCTGACTTACCGCCAGGCGCTCCACGATTCGCTGCGGGCCGAAATGCTGGCGGACGAGTCCGTGTTCCTGATAGGGGAGGAGATAGGGCTCTTCGAGGGGTCCTACAAGATCACCGCCGGCCTGCTGGCAGAGTTCGGGCCCCGCCGGGTGCGCGACACCCCGATCAGCGAAGAGGGCTTCGTGGGGGCCGCAATTGGCGCAGCCATGCTCGGTCTTCGTCCCGTGGTCGAGATCATGACGATCAATTTCAGCCTGCTCGCGATCGACCAGATCGTCAACCACGCCGCCAAGGCGCGCGCCATGTTCGGCGGCCAGGTGAGCGTCCCCCTTGTCATCCGCACGCCGGGCGGGGGAGGCCAGCAGCTCGGCGCCAGCCACTCCCAAAACATCGAGGTCTGGTACGCCCACTCGCCGGGCCTGAAAGTCGTAACGCCGGCGACGCCCGCCGACGCCAAGGGCCTGCTGGCCGCGGCCATCCACGATGACGACCCGGTGATGTTCGTCGAGAACCTCGGCCTCTACAACACCAAAGGCGAAGTGCCCGAAGGCCCTTACAAGACTGAGATCGGGCGGGCGGCCGTCATAAAGGAGGGCACTGACATCACTGTCGTCGCCTATTCGAGGGCGGTGCTCACGGCCCTCGAAGTAGCGCGCCGGCTCGAGGAAGAGGACGGCATTTCGGCCGAGGTCGTCGACCTCCGGAGCCTCCGGCCCTTGGACAGGGAGACCGTCTGCGCCTCGGTCAGGAAGACGACGAGGGCCGTCGTGGCCGAGGACGACTGGCTTTCCTATGGGGTGGGGGCAGAGGTGGTGGCGACGGTCCAGGAGGGGGCGTTCGACTACCTCGACGCGCCGGTCCGGCGGGTCGCGGCGGCCGAGGTCCCTCTCCCGTACTCGAAACCGCTCGAGACGGCGGCCATGCCTAGCGCTGCCGACCTCGGCCGGGCCATCCGCCGTGCCCTCGACGAGAGCGCCTACAGGAGGTAGGAAAAGCAATGGCCGAAGTCCTCATGCCGCGGCTCTCCGACACGATGGAGGAGGGCACGGTGGCCAGGTGGCTCAAGCAACCAGGCGACCAAGTGGCCCGGGGGGAGACCATCGCCGAGATAGACACCGACAAGGCGACCATGGACCTCGAGGCCTTCGAAGAGGGCGTGCTCGAGCAGGTGCTAGTGCCAGAGGGCGGCACGGTGCCGATCGGGGCGCCGGTCGCGGTCATCGGTACCGGTTCGGGTGCGCCCGCCCCCACCCGCCCCAGCGCCGCCTCTGGCGCCGCTAGCCCGGCGCCGACGGACCAAGGGGCTGCGCCGGTAGCTGCCAGTGCTGCGCCGGCGGCCCAAGTTGCTCCGCCGGCGGCGGCCGGCCGCCCCGGGCCTGCCGGGTTCCCGAGCGATGGCGCCGGCGCGAGGGTGCCTCGACCGGCAGCTACCCGGCCGGACGGTGCGCTACGAAGTTCTCCCCTCGCTCGGCGGGCCGCCCGCCGCCACGGTGTCGACCTCTCTGCCTTGCGGGGGAGCGGCCCGGGGGGACGGGTGGTGCGAGCCGACGTCGAGCGGGCCGTAGCCGCCGCCCTGCCCGGCCCGCCTGCTGGCGCGCAGCAGCCCCGCGCGAGCGGCGGAGCCGGTGCGCTTGGCGATGTGGAGGAGGTCCCCCTCAGCCAGATCCGCCGGGTCACCGCCGAGCGGCTCGCCAAGAGCCTCGAGGCTCCCCATTTCTACCTGACGAGCGTCGTCGATGCCGAGCGCCTGCTCGCGTTGCGCGCCGAAGCAGTGCGGGCGGTCGAAGGTGGGGACGGCGTCAGGGTCACGGTGACCGACTTGCTCGTAAAGGCGTGCGCGAAGCTCCTCAGGTCCCACCCGGAGGTCAACTCGGCCTGGGCCGGCGACAAGATCCTCCGCCACCACCGGGTCAATATCGGTATCGCCGTGGCAGTGCCCGAAGGCCTCGTCGTGCCGGTCGTGAAGGACGCCGACGAAAAGCCGCTCTTGGAGATGTCGGCCGAAGCCCACGCCTTGGCGGCCAGGGCACGGGAGGGCAAGCTGTCCCTCGATGACATGTCGGGGGGGACCTTCACGCTCTCCAACCTCGGGATGTTCGGGATAGACCACTTCACGGCCGTGCTCAACCCCCCGCAAGCGGCCATCTTGGCCGTGGGGGCGGCGAAGCCGGAGCCTGTCGTGCGGGACGGCGAGATAGTCGTGACCACGACCATGCGCCTCACGCTTTCCATCGACCACCGCGCCCTCGACGGTGCGACAGCGGCGCGTTTTCTTTCCGAACTTCGCAGCATGCTCGAGGACCCGTTGCGGATCGTGCTCTAAGGCCGGTGGGCGCCGGAGGGTGGGCGTGACACGGCAAGGGCCTTCGCCCTGGGCCGGGGTGGTACGAGCCGGCGTCTTGGTTTTCGACGCAGCTTCGCCAAGAGAGCAGTGGTCGAAGGAGCGCTTCCTGGCCGAGCTCGACCGGCTCGAAGACCCCTTCGACCGGGACGCCAGCCCCGTCCACGTGACCGCGTCGGGCCTTGTCTCCGGGTCCCGGGGCACCGTCTTGCACCTACACAAGCGCCTCGGTACCTGGCTGCAGCCCGGAGGTCACATAGACAAGGGAGAGGCTCCTTGGGAGGCGGCGCTCCGCGAGACCAGGGAGGAAACGGGCTTGCCGGTACGCCACCCGGGGGGCGGCCCTCGTCTGGTGCACCTCGACGCCCACCCGGCCGCGCAAGGCCACTTCCACCTGGACCTGCGGTACCTTTTGCTCTGCGACGACGCCGAACCTTGCCCCCCAGCGGGGGAAAGCCAGCAGGTGCGCTGGGTTTCGCTCGAAGAGGCGGCCGAGATGTGCGACGCCGGCCTGGCCGAAGGGCTGGAGCGGCTCCGCCTCGCCGGCCCGGCAGAGGCTCGGGTCAGACGCCGAAGCGTCGGGGACAGCACGGCGTGCTCGAACCCGCCGCCATCGCGCCGTAGCGCTTAGCAGCCCAGGGCGGCACGCAGGGCCCAGCAGGCCCGTCCCATCCGGGCCGGCGTGAGGGAGGTGACCCTTCGCCGGAACGAGGACCGGGGAAGGGTGTGCAGGTTGTCGAAGGAGACCACGCAGTCCGAGGGAACGCCGTCTTCGGCAATTGTCAGAGCCAGTTCGGAGACAACCCCTCGGCGTGTACGGGTGAGGGCCGCCACGACCACCCTGTCGATGCGGTCGGCCACTGGGTCACGTGTGAGCACGAGGACAGGCCTGTCGCCGCCAGCCGGGACGGCGGCAAACCAGATCTCACCTTTATGCACGGTCGTGGCCCCCTCCAGGTGGGAGCCAGTCGGACCAGTCCTCAGCTGGGCCCCAGTCGTCGGCAGCATCGAAGGCTGTCTCGCCAACTGTGAACGGCTGCGCCGAATAAGCCTTTGCATCGGCTTCGGCGCGCAAGCGTGCCAGGTGGTACCGGAGGGCGTCGCGAAGCAGCTCTGAACGTTGTACGCCGAGAGCCTTCGCCCAACGCTCCGCCTCCTTGGCATCGTCCTCGTCTGCCCGAAAGCTGAGCATGACTGTCATACTGCAATCTTAGCCTGTCATACGCTGGGCGCCGTGGGCCCCCGTTCAGACGTGAACCGCCGCCGGAGCAGCTCCGAGAGCGCGGCCCGGCCTTGGACGGGACGAAAATGCTCGGCCGCGGCTGTCAGGCGGGTGTGCTCGTCGTCCGAGAGCTCCAGGTCGGCGGCGGCCGCGTTTTGCTGCATTTGCTCGAGGCTGCTGGCGCCCGGGATGGCAACGACGTTGGGCCACCGGGTGACCCACGCCAGCGCCACCTGTGCCGGCGTCGCGTCGTGGGCCCTGGCGATGTCCTGCAAGGTGCCGAGGACCTCCTTGGCCCGGGCCAGGTTATCAGGTAAAAAGAGCGGGTTCATGCCCCGTACCCCCCGGCGTGGTGCGTTGGTGGCGTCGTAGCGGGCGGAGAGCAAGCCCTGGCCGAGAGGGCTGTAGGCGATCACGAGCCGGTCGTGGCGAGAGGCCCAGGGCACGAGGTCCCGGAGGGGCCGACGG
>JAJZYO010000023.1 GCA_021798075.1 Actinomycetes bacterium | reverse complement strand
TCCTTCGAGGTGCTGCTCCGGATCGACACGCCCGTCGAGGCCGAGTACTACCGCCACGGCGGGATCCTGCCCTACGTGGTGCGCCACTTGGAGAGGCGGGGAAGGCCCGCGTAGGCGCCAGGTCGCCAGGTCGCTCACGTGCCCGCTCGCACAGGACGGCCAGCGCCGGTACGGCTGCGCGTGAGAGTGGAGGGCATCGTGCAGGGGGTGGGGTTCCGGCCCTTCGTGCACGGGCTGGCCTGTTCGCTCGGGCTGGCCGGGTTCGTGGGCAACGACACCGCCGGCGTGTTCATCGAGGTGGAGGGGCCGGCCGAAAAAGTGGAGCGGTTCGTGAGCGACCTGGGAGCGCGCCCGCCTCCGCTCGCTGTCGTGGACAAGGTGAGCGTGGAGGCAGTGGAGGCCGCCGGCGACCGCGGGTTCGTGATCGTGCCGAGCGAAGCGGCCGGTGAGCACCGGGCCCTCGTTTCCCCCGACACTGCGACTTGCGAGGAATGCCTGGGGGAACTTTTCGACCCCGGCGACCGCCGTTATCGCTACCCCTTCGTCAACTGCACCAATTGCGGGCCGCGCTTCACGATCGTCCGTGACGTCCCCTATGACCGACCTTCGACCACGATGGCGGGCTTCCCCATGTGCCCGGAGTGCGAGAGCGAGTACGGCGACCCGACGGACCGCCGCTTCCATGCCGAGGCGACCTGTTGCCCGGCTTGCGGCCCGTCTTTGCGCCTCCTGGGGAGCGGCGGGGCCGCACTGGACGGTGACGACCCGATAAAGGCGGCCGCCGCCCTGCTCCTCGAGGGGAAGGTGGTGGCCGTCAAGGGGCTCGGCGGTTACCACCTCGCGGCCCTGGCATCCTCGCCACTGGCGACCGAGGCCCTGCGCGCGCGCAAGCACCGGGAGGACAAGCCCTTCGCCGTCATGGCCGCCGACCTCGCCGCCGCCCGGGAGGTGGGCCAGATCGGGGCCACCGAAGAGGAGTTGCTCACCAGCCCGCGCCGGCCGATCGTGCTGCTGCGACGCCGGCCGGGTGCCGAGGTGGCCCCGGCGGTGGCCCCGGGCAACAGGTACCTGGGCGTCATGCTCCCCTATACTCCCCTCCACCACCTGCTGGCCCGGGAGCTGGGCGCGCCTTTTGTGCTCACGAGCGGCAACGTCTCCGACGAACCGATCGCCTACCTGGACGGCGACGCCCGCCGGCGCTTGTCGGGCATCGCCGATGCGTTTTTGGCCCACGACCGCCCCGTTCACACGCGCACGGACGACTCGGTCACGCGAGCGTTCGGGGGCCGCGAGATGGTCCTCCGCCGCTCCCGGGGCTTCGTACCCGAGCCCGTGCCGTTGCCCCGCCCGCTCTCGCGCCCCGTGCTGGCCTGCGGTGCCGAACTGAAAAACACTTTCTGCTTGGCGAAGGGCAAGAGGGCTTTCGTCTCGCACCACATTGGCGACCTCGAAAACTACGAGACCCTTCGCTCCTTCGAGGAGGGCATTTCGCACTACGAGCGGCTCCTCGACGTGCGCCCCGAAATCGTCGCCCACGACCTGCACCCCGAGTACCTCTCGACCAAGTACGCCGTCCGGCTGGCCGGCGCGCAGCCGGTCGAGCTGGTGGGAGTCCAGCACCACCACGCCCATGTGGCGTCGTGCCTGGCGGACAACGCCAGCACCGGCCCCGTGATCGGGGTGGCCTTCGACGGGCTCGGCTTCGGTACCGACGCCACCATGTGGGGAGGCGAGTTCCTCGTGGCGGACCTTTTGTCCTTCGAGCGGGCGGGTTCCTTTTCGCCCGTCGCGATGCCCGGCGGCGCCGCGGCCGTACGCGAGCCCTGGCGGATGGCGGCCGTCTACCTGGACCTCGCGTTTGCCGGCGACCCGCCTGGCGGCCTCGCGGTGGCCCGCGACAATGCCGCCCGCTGGGAGCAGGTTCTCTCGCTCGCCCGCAGCGGCACCAACAGCCCGCTGACGTCGTCGGCCGGACGGCTGTTCGACGCCGTGTCGGCGGCGCTCGGGATCCGTTACCGCGTCAATTACGAGGGGCAGGCCGCAGTCGAGCTCGAGCAGCTCGCCGACCCCGAGGAGCACCGCGTCTACCCGTGCTCGGTCGGGGAGGGAGAGCCGTTCCGCCTGGCCGGCGCCGACCTGTTGCGGGCCGCGGTCGACGATCTCTCGGCCGGAGTGGACCTCCCTCTCATTGCGGCCCGTTTCCACAACGGTTTGGCCGGCGCCGTGGTCGCCGGTTGCGAGCGGGTACGCGGTCGGAGCGGCATCAACCAAGTGGCGCTCTCGGGCGGTGTTTTCCAAAACGTGCTCCTGCTCGGGCGTGTACTCGACGGCCTCGCGCGCCAAGGGTTCGAGGTCCTAGTGCACTCGCGCGTGCCGCCCAACGATGGGGGCATCAGCCTCGGGCAGGCCGTCGTGGCCGGGGCGCGAAAAGCGGGCGGCCAGTAACCCGGCGCCAGTAACCCGGCACCAGTAACCCGGCGCGGGCCACCGGCCTGCCCCGTTCGCCCACCCTTGTCAGCAGATCCCGCTCAGCAGATCCCGCTCAGCGGATCCTCTCAGCAGATCCGGGGGAGGGGGTCTCCGACCAGCATGTCGACGATGCGGGACCCTCCGAACTCGGTGTTCAAGAGGACGACCCCGCGTGGTTCGGATAGGACGCGCCCGACTATCTCCGCGCCCTCACCGAGGGGGTGGGAACGCAGCGCATCCACCGCCGGCCTCGCCTGGTCGCCGGGGACGACGGCGACGAACCGCCCCTCGCACGCCACATAGAGCGGGTCGATTCCCAAGATCTCCGAAGCCCCCCGCACTTCGGCCCGGACGGGCACGCGGTGCTCGTCCAAGACGAGGGCGACCTCCGACGCCTGGGCGAACTCGTTGCAGATAGTCGCGACCCCGCCCCGGGTGGCATCACGGATGCAACGTGTGCCGGGCGCGGCGTCCAAGAGGAGCTCCACGAGAGGGGTGAGCGCGGCTGTATCGGAACGCACGTCCGATTCGATGTCCAGCTCCCCCCGGGCCAGCATCACGGTGACCCCGTGGTCGCCTATCGGCCCCGAGACGATCACGGCGTCGCCTTCGCGGGCGGCCGAGGCCGAAAGCCGCTCGGGCCGCTCCAGCACGCCGATGCCCGAGGTGTTGATGTAGCACCCGTCGGCCTTACCCCTCTGGACCACCTTCGTGTCGCCCGTTACTACTTTCACGCCGGCGTGTTGGGCGGCCGAGGCCATCGAGTTGATGACCCGGCGGAGGTCCTGCACCGGGAAGCCTTCTTCCAAAATGAAGCCGGCGGAGAGGTAAAGGGGCCTGGCACCCGAGACGGCGAGGTCGTTCACCGTGCCATTTACAGCGAGCTCACCGATATCGCCGCCCGGGAAGAACAGCGGCGAGACGACGAATGAGTCGGTGGTGAAGGCGACGTGCTCGCCGTCGAGGTGGAGGAGGGCTTGGTCTTCGAGCGGCTCGAGCAGAGGGTTGCGGAATGCTTCCAGGAACAGCGCCTCGACGAGGTTGTGGGTCGCCTTTCCACCAGAGCCGTGCGAGAGCGTGATGCGTTCCTCGGCAACGCGGGGCTTGCGCCGGCGAGCCCGCTCGATACGCTCCAAGACCGCCTGTTCGGCTGACGGTGCTGGCGAAGTTGGCGCGTCACCGGGCCCGTCGGGCACTTCTCCGACGCCTCGCTCGGCTGCCGGCGTGTGCGGCCCGTTCACACCCGGCTGGCCTCGCGGACCTTGCGGCGGTCGAAGCGGCCGAAGTTGTAATAGGCGGCGCACGCCCCTTCCGAAGACACCATGCAAGTGCCGATCGGCGTCTCGGGCGTGCAGGCAGTGCCAAACACCTTGCACTCCCAGGGTTTTATGGCGCCCTTCAGGACTTCACCACACTGGCAGGCCTTGGGGTCGGCCACCCGCACCCCCGGGACGTCGAAAAGGCGCTCAGCGTCGAAAGCGGCGTACTTTTCCTTGAGCCGGAGCGCCGAGCGCGGGATGGATCCGAGGCCCCGCCATTCGAAAGTCGGGCGCAGTTCCATCACCTCGTCGATGACCGCCCGGGCCCGCGGGTTTCCTTCCCACGCGACGGCGCGCGTGTACTGGTTTTCGACCTGGCATCGGCCCTCACGGAGCTGAAGGAGCAACATCCGCACCGACTGGAGGATGTCCAGCGGCTCGAACCCCGAAACGACGAGCGGCTTGCGGTAGTCCTTGGCGATCCAGCCGTAAGGCTCGCAACCTATTACCGTCGTAACGTGCCCTGGCCCGACGAAGCCGTCGAGGGCCATCCCAGGTGAGCCCAGGATCGCCTTGATCGCCGGGTTGACGAGGACGTGGTTGCAAAAGACCGAGAAATTGCCGAGCCCCTCGTCGCTTGCTCGTAAAAGTGTCATTGCCGTCGAGGGGGCGGTGGTCTCGAAACCGATGGCCATGAACACGACCCGCTTGGCGGGGTTGTCGCGCGCGATTTTTAGCGAGTCGAGCGGCGAGTAGACCATGCGTATGTCGCTGCCTGCCGCGTTGGAGTCCAAAAACGAGCCCCTGCTCCCCGGTACCCTCATCATGTCGCCGAACGACGTCATGATCACGTCCTCTTGGCGTGCGATCGAGATGGCGTCGTCCACCCGGCCCATCGGGATGACGCAGACCGGGCAGCCGGGGCCGTGCACCATCGTGACGGCCTCGGGCAGGTAGTCCTCGAGCCCGTGCTTGTAGATCGTGTGCGTGTGGCCCCCGCACACCTCCATGAACTTGTACTGACGCCTGGGCTCGCACAGGGCCGCAATGTCGGCTGCGAGGGCGCGGGCCTTTTCTTGGTCGCGGAACTCGTCGACGAAACGCACCGGTCAGCTCACTCGATCTCTGACCGCGAAAGTGCCTTCAGTTCGTCCTCGTACGCCTGGCCGATCTGCTCGAGGTACGAGAGGGTGAGCCGGGCCTCCTCCTCGTCGAGTTTGGAAAGTGCGAAGCCCACGTGGATGAGGACCCAGTCGCCCGGCCGCACTCCCTCCTCCTCGATCAGGCCGATGTTGACGACCCGGCGTACGCCGCTCACGTCGACCTTCGCGAGGTCAGGCCGGCCGGCCCCGACCTCTACGACTTCACCGGGGATACCTAAGCACATATGCTCGCGCTCCTCTCGGTCGCCCGCACCAAGGAAGTCTTGGCCGTCGGGGGCGAGCACCGATCACTACGCTCCAGACTATCTGCCCTAGTGTGCGCCGCCCTAGTGTGCGCTGCCCGGGAGTAGCGCTATCGCCTCCTTGGCGTGGACCAAGACCACATCTCCTACTGCGGCGTCCACCAGCGCCACGCTGACCTCCTCGGTTGCGTGACCCGTGTACACGCGGGCGAGCCCGCCTGGGAGGAGCTCGACCACACGGACCTGCACGGCCTCGTCCGAACACGTGATGCACACGTCGCCGGCGCAGACGGCCGGTACCGGGTCGCCGCCGGCGGGCGGCGGCCGAAGGTTGGGACTGGGCGAGCGCCGGTTGCTCACGGGCACACGCTACCCGCGGCCCGGTGGCCCACCCTCGCTATGTCCGCCTCCATGTCCGGGAGGGCGGCGGTGGCCCGGCGGCCCGGCCTGCCCGTGCCCCGGTGGCCCGACCTGCCCGTGTCCCGGCGGGCCGCTCGGTCGGCAAGCGGGCCCGCGCGCCCACGGTGGGGACCAGCCCCATGGCGGCGACCACTGGCTCGCCGGCAACCAGCCGTGCCCGGGGCCGGGGCAACCGGCCACGCTCGCCAGTTCGGGGACGAACTGGGCTGCGTCGACCGTACCCAGGCCGGTCACCAGGCTGTAGCCGCCGTTGGCAGAGTAGCCCGGGAGGGTGAGGGTGCCGGTGTTGGCCGTGAGGGTGCCGGCGTTGCCGGTCAAGGTCCCCGTGACCTGGACGAGGCCGCCGCCGGCGCCTCCGGCAGCTCCCTGCCCGGCACCGAGAGCAGTGTCGGGGCCGAGTGTGGCGGTAGTCGTTGCTGTGGCCATGGCCAGCGTACTGGCATCCCCGGTGAGCGTCCCGGCGTTGCCGGTGAGCATGCTCGGGTCTTGGGTGAGGGTGCTAGCGCTTTCGGTGAGGGGGAACGACACCGTGTTGTTGCCCTGGTAGATGGGCACGATGCCGGGTGCGTGCTCCGCCGCCAGGCGGTAGAGGGCGGGGTTGACCAGGCCGAGGCGGTGGCCTGCCACCTGGTCGGCCAGGGCGACGACGCCGGCGAACAGGGGGGCGGCCTCGCTCGTCCCGCAGATGAGGAACCACCCGCCGGCGGTGCCCGAGTAGATCTCCACGGCCCCCGTGCAGCCGGCGCTCATAGAGATGTCGGGGACGCCGCGGTGGTCGCCGGTGAGCGAGGCTTCGGCATTTTGGTAGCGGGGGCGGCCGAAGACCGCCGACACCCCACCTCCGCTGGCGAAGGGCTGCGGGGGCACGCTGTCAGCGAAGTGCTGGAGCACGGTGGCGTTGTAGGTGTCGTTCCAAGCGACGTCGGGAGCGACGCGGTTGCCGGAGCTGTCCAGTGAGATGGTTGTTCCCCCGACGGCAGTTACCAGCGGGTCGCTGGCTGGCCACTGGACGACCCTGAAGGGGTAGAAAGCGGTGCTCTCGGGGTTGGCATAACCGGCCACGCCGTTGTCACCGCTCGCCGACACGACTGTCACGCCGTGGAGGTAGGCGTTGACGTAGGTGAGCGACAGCGCCCGCAGTGTGGAGGCCGAGGGGAACGTTTCTTCGGTCGACTCGAAGCTCTGGCTGATCACGTCGCCCAAGTTGTGGTCGATAACGTAGTTTTCCGCCCCCAGTATCTGCGGGAAGCCAGCCAGGCCCTCGGTCTCTGCGACCGGGGTTTCGACGAGCAGGATGTTGGCGCCCGGCGCCATGGCGTGCGCCCACTCGACATCGAGCGAAGTCTCCTCGGCCCAGCCCTCGTCTGCAGGGCTGGGGGTGAACGGCGGCGGTGCCCCTTCGGGCGTAATGACCTCGAAGCTCGGCGGGTTGGGCAACCCGAAGGCTTGGTCGAAGGAGGTGAGGTCGGACTCGATGCTCGGGGAGCCCAGAGGTTCGACCACCACGATCGTCTCCCCGGTCCCGTCTATGCCGACGCTGAAAAGTGAAGTGGCCCCGTAGGCCCGCTCCAACTGGGCCGGGCCGTAGCAGGTGACCCCGAAGTACCCTTCGCAAAGAGCGGCGTTGGGCGGCTGGCCCGGGCTCGCCGCGGCCATGGGAAGCGCCCGAACGCCCGGGAGTGCGTAGATGCCCTGGGTGCCGGTCGCGGCTCCTGCAACCTCAGGAACTGCCGTGAGGGTGAGCCCCGCCGCCGCCAGCATGGCCCAAGCCGTCCTTGCCAACCTTCTCGCGCTGCGCACCCGCCCTCCTCGTGGTCATCCGGCCACAAATAGATGTTATGGGCTATCTTCGGCCGGGCGGAAAGAAGGCCTTCAGAAAGGCTCTCAGTTTTCCCTATCTTCACCAAGACGCCGGGTGGAGGTGCCCGTGGCTCGAAACGTAAGCAGATATCACGGTTCCCAGGACGTCCATGAGCGCCCGGGTAGGTGCGCTCGGGTTTCCCCGTTTTCTGAGGGCGATGCCGACGTGGCGCAGAGGCAGGCCTTCGACGCTCATCGCCCTGTAGCCAGTGGGGACATCGGCGACCGTGGTGGCGGGCAGGAGGGCCGGGCCGTAGCCGCGGAGCGTAAGGAACCCCAAGAGCCGGAGGCCGTCTATGTCGGCTCGTGAGCGGAGCTCGATGCCGGCGTTGCGGGCCGCCTGGTCGAGCTCTTCCCTGAACCCGGTGTGAGGGGCGGGCAAGATGAGCTCGACTCCTTCCAGGTCCTTCAGGTGGAGCGTGGCGCTTCTTGCGAGCGGGTGGTCCTGTGCCACCAGTAGCACGATGTCCTCGTCGAAGAGGGGCCGCAGCCGTAGGTCGGGGTTGTTGAGCGGCAGGTTGACCACGCTGCAGTCGAGGCCACCGCTGGCCAGGAGCACGCCCAGGGCCGACGACGTGGCTTCCGTGGTCACCAGTCTCACCCCGGGGTGGGTGACGGCCAAGCGGTCGAGGAGCAGGGGGACGAGCCAGCGGGCCGTGGTCGAGATCATCCCGAGGCGCACGCTGCCCGTGACCTCCTGGCGGAGGGCGGCCAGGTCGGAAGTGACGGACTCGAGCTCCGCCTGGACCGCCCGTGCACGCGCTTCTACGGCACGGCCTTCCTCGGTCAGTTGGCCCGTGCGCCGGTCGACTAGTTCGACGCCGAGTTCGCGCTCCAGCCGCTTGATGTGGCCGGAGATGTTGGACTGGACCGTATGGAGAGCGGCAGCGGCTCCGGAGAAGCTGCCATGGTCGGCGATCGCCACCAGGGCCGCCAGTTGGCGCAGGTCCACGAAGCCAGTATGGCGGGCCGCTCGGAGGCGCCGCGCGGTCGGTTGGGGCGCCCGCTGCCGGGCGTCCGGCTTGGTTGGGGCCGGCTCGGGCCCGGGTTGGGAGCCGGCGTCCGGGCCTGCCCGCTTGGCCGAGCCCTCAGGGGCGCGGGGGCCAGCGCCTCTCCCCGGGCGGCCGCCGGGCAGAGTCCTTGGGGGAGGGGCCGAGCGCCCAGGCCCGGCGCCACTCGGAGGCCTGTGGCCCCATGAGGCTGGGCGTCTCGCCTCGGGCCGCTCGGAGCCGGGCGGACCACCAGTCGGTGGACACCTCGTCGGCAAGTGCCGCGATCGCAGCCTCGATGCGGCCCACCAGGTGGCGGGCGGGTACGTCGGGCGGGATGGGGGCGCCGAAGGTGACAGTTGTCTTGCCGAGGTAGAGGCGCTTGGACCCTCGGGGGAGCAGGCGCCCGGTCCCCTTTATGTAGACGGGGATGACGGGCCGGCCGCTCCGGGCGGCCAGCCAGGCGGCGCCACCCCGGTGCTCGCGCGCCCAGCCGTCGGGGCTGCGCCCCCCCTCGGGGAAGATGAGAAGGCTCCACCCTTGGTCGATGAGCAAAGCCGCCTGCTGGGCGGAGCGCCGGCTCACCCTGACGCGGTCTATGGGGACGGCGTTGGTGGTGAAGCTGAAGTAAAGCGCCCGCAGGCGGGACGTGAAGAAGTAGTCGGCGGCCCCCAGGGTCACGGTCTTGTTGCGCCAGCGGTCGGGCAGCACGGAGAGCACGAGGGGGGCGTCGAGGTGGCTGGCGTGGTTGGCCGCGAAAATGACCGGGCCGTGCACCGCCTCGAAGCGGTCTGTGCCGACGACGGAGGGTTGGGCGACGGCGGCCATGACCGGTTTGGTGACCAGTTCGGTGTAGGCGGCCCTTGCCAGACGCACGGGGTAGCGCCGCGCCCAAGCTGTCTCGTAATCGACCCCCAGTGCCGAACGTTTTGGGGGACGGGGCACGGAGGCGGGCCAGCTCGGGGCCCCCAAGGGGAACGACAGGGGGAAACCGAGGGAGGGGCGCCTGGCCGTTCGCAGGCGGGGGGCCCAGGCTCGCCCGGCGTCAAGTGCCGGGGCCTGGCTGCCACGGGCCGGGTCGCCAGCTGCTGCGTTGTTACTCGACACGGGCGAGCATGAGGGGAGGGCAGCGGAAGTAGGTGATGGTCGGATCCCGCCCCACCTGGTCTTCGGCCATCTCGAGGGCGTCTGCCAGGGTCGAGGCGGGCCGGAAGCCCATGCGGCGCACCGCCCGGCGGTTGCCGCCGACGATCACCGTGCTGCTCGCGTGCTCGAGCGCGTGAGCGCCCCAGTACCACATGTAGAAGGGGTGGACTCCGTGGTACGCGTAGCTCGTCCGGTAGAGGTGGCGGTACCAGTCGTCGGTGGCGAAGCGTTCTTCGTATGTCTTCTCGATCTCGGCGGGATCCGTGGTGGAGGCGAGGACCTCCTCGAAGAAGTCGATGTACGAGGGGTGGTGCACCGGGTGGAAGGCCCAGGGCGTGGGGTGGGACAAGATCACCACGCCGCCCGGCCGTACGAGGGGCTTCCCGATGTACATGTTGAAGAAGTAACCGAGGCCGAGGCACATCACGAGGAGCGGGTTCATGATCGAGCCCACGTTGTAAGGCCCGACATGGGGCAGGCCGAAGATGACCACGTCGCTCTGGCCCTCGACGTCCACGACCTGCTGGCGGTGCAGGTTGGCGATCGTCGCTTCGTGGACCACCTCGACCTCCCCGGCGTGGACGCTTGTCATTTGGTGGGGGGCGAGGACCGACTGGAAAAGGGAGCGCCTGGCGCGGGGTGAGAGCAGCTCGACGCCCCGGCTGGCCGCCATGAAGCTGGCGCGGTCCCGGAGGCCCCATTCCCACTCTCGTTTTTGCAGGAAGGCGAGCTGTGAGCCGAACGCGTCGTTGTTGAGCGTGGTCTCGATTTGGAAAACCTTTACGTGTTGGTTGAGGAGCCGGCCGATCCGCCAAGCCGAGGAGTGGAGCTCTGAATGCGGGCGGTCCATGAGGGAACGGCTGTGCTGGAGGGTGCGGACATTGTGGTGGTGGCGCACGCTCTTGTAGCTCATGAGCCCGGTGGAGGTCGACTTGTGACCACCGTCCATGGCGACGAGGTTGATGTTGACGTAGACGAGGAGGTCGGACTCGGCGACACGGCGGTTTACCTCCACGTCTTCACAGAGGTCGGTCTTGCCGAGCATCACCAGGCCCTTCGGGTCTTCGGCGTCGTGCTGGAGCAGCTTGCCGGAAGGGGCGAAGGCGTCATAGACCCTGTCGCCGAGGGCGTGGCGCAACTCGGCCTCGGTCATGCGCCGGTGAAGCCCGAGCGCAGCGATGAGCACCACGTCGTCGACCCCGGCGTCGGCGGCCAAGTCCAAGACGGCCTCGATCACCCTTTGGCGGTTGTCCGGCCGGCGCATCGGGGGCAGCGGCAGGGAGAGGTCGTCGAACGCGATCGTGAGGCGCATCCCGGGTCGCAGGAGTTCCGGCAGGGGCGGGCGGTCTCCCAGGGGGTTGAGGAGCGCGGCGCGTATGGCGGCGTCGGGGTCGGGGAGCGGAGCGAGCGGCTCGGGGGCGTAGACGATGCGGCTGCGCTCGGCTGGGAGCCGCTCCAGCCGGAAACCTTCCCCGTGCCAGATGAGCGCAGGGGGAGTGGAGCGGTCAACTTCGAGGACGAACCCAGGGCGGGGCATGGCTCAGCCAGCCTCCCCGCTAGCCGGCAGGCGTTCCGGACTTTCCCCCAAAACTTCCCCCGAACCTCCACCCGGCAAGCCGGGTGCCTGCAGGTACGAAAGCCTCCTTGGCTCTCCTCTCATGTCGAAGGCAACCTTGACGGCTCCCCGTCGGCCCGCGCTCGCAGCGTGCTCCACCGCTTCCGCCGAGCGCTCGAGAGGGTAGGTAGCTGATACCAGGCGTTCCAAGCGAGCCGCCTCGGCAAGCTCGAAGGCGAGGTCGAAGCTGTGCCGGCCGCCGACCGCCGGTTCGGGGCCGTAGGTGTAGGAGCCCACCAGGTGGACCTCGCGCTGCCAGAGCGGGGTGAGGTCGGTATTGGTTTGCCCCGGCATGCCGGTGAGCACGACGTAGCCGCCCGGCAGGGCCACGGCCAGGGCCGCGGCGAGCGAGTCGGCGGTCCCGGCGCAGTCGATGACGAGGGGCGCGCCCCCGGAGAGCTGGCCGTTGTCTAGCATCCACGAGCCCGTGGCCCGCCTGACGGCGCGGCGCACTTCCGAAGGTGAGGCAACCGACGTGGCCCCGAGCTTGGTGGCCAGTTCGCGCTGGTGGGGGTACTTGGCCACGGCAATGACCCGGGTGACGTCCTCGCGCCAGCGGGCCAGGGCGGCGACCACGCAGAGGCCGAGAGTCCCAGCTCCGATGACCACGGCGACCGGTTCGTCGCCCGGGCCGGCGCCGCAGGCGGGCGCGCTGAGCGCGGCATGCACCGCGCAGGCGGCCGGCTCGACGAGGACCGCAGCTTCATCCGGCATACCTTCGGGCACGAAGTGAAGCTGGCTCTCGTGGGCCACGAAGGAGTGCGACCAGCCTCCACCCGTGTCTCGGCAGTACCCGGTCTGGAGCCCGGGCGCGAGGTGCCCTCCCGTCAGGTTGGTGCACTGCCGGCGCCGTCCTGCCGCGCAAGATGCGCAGGGTGGGTCGATACCGCGCGCCTCGCAGCCGAGCACGGGCTCCACGACTGCGCGACGGCCGTCAGCTGTGTCCGCCACGACCTCGTGGCCAGGCACGAAGGGGAAGCTGACGAGGGGCTCGAACCAGCGCGACGAGCGCCCGTCGACCGTGGCCAGGTCGCTCCCGCAGATGCCCGAGAGCCGCGGCGAGAGCCGCTGCCAGCCCGGGCCGGGCAGCGCCGGCGGGTCGGCGTCCACCAGCCGGAGGGGCCCCACCCGTCCGCCGGCCCCGGCTTTCCAGCCCGAGGCGATACGCGCCGCGGCGAAGCGGGCCAGGGAACGCTCGACCTGGAGGGCCTTCATATCTTCCTTAGACCTCCGGAGCCCGTCTTTGGGCTCACAGTCCTTGGGGGGCGCTCTCGCAGGGCCATTGCGCCCTGCTCTCGCGGGGCGGTGGCAGCCTGCTGCCCCGTTGCGCCTGGCTTGTCCCCTCGGTAGTTGTCACCGTGCCGAGCGCCCAGCTTTAGCGGCCCGAAGGGGAGCAGCGGCCGCCGGAACCCAGGGGCTCGCGACCAGTGCTCGACGGGCCAGCCTCGCTTGCGGGCGACGGTGGCGAGTTTGGTTTCGGGGTTGACTGC
>JAJZYO010000022.1 GCA_021798075.1 Actinomycetes bacterium | reverse complement strand
CCTGAACCCCGCCCGTAGCGCGGTGTACGACAAGTCCCTCCACCTCTACCAACCGCTCCCCGCCCCGGCGCACCCAAGCGGCCATGTGGTGGTGGTCGAGGGCGCCGTCGACGCCCTCGCCGTTGCGACGGCCGCCGTCCTGACCGGCGCGGGCGCTTACCTGTGCCCGGTTACCCAAGCGGGCCGTGAGCTCTCGGCCCACCAGGTAGCCACCGTGCTGGCTCTCCACCCCGGCCGTCCGGTGATCGCATTGGACGGTGACGCGGCAGGGCGCGAAGGGGCGCTGAGGATCGAACGAGCCTTCATGGCCGCCGGGAGGTCACCGCTTCGCGTGGACCTGCCTGAGGGAGAAGACCCGGCCTCCTGGCTGGCATCTCGGGGGATTGTCGGCCTCGTGGACATCATCCGCGCAAAGCCGTGCCGGGTGCAGGGGCCGTTGTCAGCCACTGCCTTTGCACCAGCTGCTGCTTGGGACGTGGCCATATGAGCCGGCCGAGCGTAACTGGTCCCCTACCTGTCGCGGGCGACGCGGCGCCCCAACCGTCCCGGGTGCCGATCGGGGAGAGGTTGGCTCTGAGCGTCGAGGAGGCAGGTGCCCTTCTCGGGGTTTCCCGTGACCTGGCCTACGATCTTGTGGCTTGTGGGACGATCCCGTCGGTGCGGCTCGGGCGGCGTTTGGTCGTGCCCCGCCGCGCCTTGGAGTTGGCGCTCGAGCGTTTGGTTGAGGCGGGGTAGACCGAGCGCATCGCGTCGCCCAACAACGCGGCCGCTTCCCGGTCGGCAGCGTCTAGGAAGTGGGCGTAGGTGCGAAGTGTGATCCCTGGGTTGGCGTGGCCAAGGCGCCCGGCAATCGTCCGAACGTTGACACCCTGGGCAGCCAGGGTGGTGGCGGAGAAGTGCCGCAGGCCATGGAACGTTATATGTCTCAACCCGAGGCGGTCCCGAAGGCTTCGGAAGCTCCCGCTCACCCGGTCCGGACGGTAAGGTTCGCAGCTGTCGACCGCCTGTGACCAGACGTAGGAAGAGGGGCTGAGGGCCGTCCCCGCGGCGTGGGCTCGTCCCTGAGCGCGTTCGCGCTGGGCGAGCAGGACCTCTACCGTGCCCGGGTCGAGTGCCAACCGGCGGGCTTGGTGGGTCTTGGTCCCCTTGACCGAGACCATCCGGCCCGCGTCGGAGATGGAGCGCGCGACCGTCACCGTCGCAGTGTCTAGGTCGATATCGCTCCAGCGCAGGCCGCAAAGCTCGCCCCGGCGCGCCCCGGTGGTGGCGGCGGTGTAGACGAGGCTCGCCAGCTCGGGGTGTTGCTCTGCGCAGGCCCGTAGGAGCTGGCCAAGTTCGTCGAGTGTCGGGGGGTTGATCTCCCGGCCGTGCGTGCTCGGGGGCGAGGCGCGCAGGACTGGGTTGCGGTCGACCCAGCCCCAACGCAGTGCCTGCGCGAAGGACGCAGAAAGGATGGCGTGGCTCTTGCGCACAGTAAGAGGTGTGAGGCCTGAGGCCAGCAACTTGGAGTAATAGGCGTCGATCTGAGCCGGCTCGAGCTTGGCGATGTCGACCTTTCCCAAAACCGGCTTGATGTTCGCATTGACAGCGGAGCGGTAGCGCACCAGGGTCGACCGCGCCCGGCCCTGTCCCTCCAGGTGGGCCATCCACTGGTCGAGCAGGTCGGCCACCGTGCGCCGCCCGCTCTGGCGGTGGCCGCCCCGTGCGACCTCGACCGCCAGGGCATCAGCCGCCCGCTGGGCATCCCGCTTGGTCCCATGGACCTGGCGGAGCACGTAGCGGTACCGCCCGGTCTTAGGGTCGCGCTCGCCGAGAGAAACCCGTACCTGCCAGGAATTGGTCCCTTTCTTACGCACCGACCCGCTCATGGCCCGAGCGTAGCGCTACGGCGCGACCATTATGGCCAGATTATGGCCAAGTCTCCTTCTCAGCGCCCCACCGAGACTGCCAGAAACCGCCTCTGAACTGCGGAGGGAGAGGGATTTGAACCCCCGAGGAGTCGCCTCCCAAGGCTTTTCAAGAGCCCCGCATTCGGCCGCTCTGCCATCCCTCCGGTGCCGCGATCTTATAGGGGCCGGCAGGTTGCCGCCGGCTCGGCTTCAGTGCTCCAAGTGCCTCCGCAGCCCGCTGAGCCACTCGTCAGCAGCCCGCCACGCCGCGCTCGCCTCCTGCCGCCGGCGCTCGCCGCCAGGCCCCCCGGCTGGGTAGGAGCCGAGGAACTTCACTGCCGGCAGCGTGGCATGCAGGTCCCGCAGGCAATCGGCCACGATTTCGTCAGCGACGTGGCCATCGATGTCGATCACGAAGCAGTACTCGCCCAGTGCCTGTTTGGTCGGCCGCGACTCGAGCTTGGTGAGGTTCAAGTTGCGCGCGGCGAACTGGCCGAGGATGGTGTGCAGGCTTCCTGGGTGGTCCGAGGACTGGAAGCAGACCACAGTGGTCTTGTCGTGGCCGGTCGGCGCCGGTATCCCCCAGGTGGGCCGGGCCACCACGACGAAGCGGGTCGTGTTGCCGTCGTGGTCTTCGATGCCGTCGGCCAGCACGTCGAGCCCGTAGAGGGCTGCCGCGTGCCTGGTGCCTATGGCCGCCACCCCCGGGTCGTTGGCCTCGGCCGCCCGGCGCACCGCTTCGGCAGTGGACGGGCTGGGCTCCTCTTCGGCCCCGGCGAGGTGCTCGGAGAGCCAGGCCCGGCACTGGGCGGTCGCGACGGGCATCGAGATGACTTTTTTCACCAGTCCCGGGTGGCTGCCGGCGGGCCCGACGAGGCACTGGTTCACGGCCAGTTGCAGCTCTCGGACGATCCAGAGCTCATGGGCGAAAATCAACTGGTCGAGAGCCAGGTTGACCGTCCCCTCGATGGAGTTCTCGATGGCGACGAGGCCGAGGTCTGCCCTTTGCTCGCCGACCGCCCCGAGCACGTCTTGGAAGCTGCCGAGCGGCAGGCGGCGGGCCGCAGCCAGGTCGGCTTGCGACAGCAGCGCCTCTTCGGTGAAGGTGCCCGAGGGCCCGAGGTAGGCGACCGTCGTCTCAGCAGTTACCTGCACCGGGTAAGCATACGACTGTGCGGCACCGGGCTATGACGCCTTACCGAGGCTGTCCGGACCGGTTGTCTACCGATGCGCCTTGTAGGTACGGCAAGCGGCCTGCCCCCGCAACCGACGCCGGTCGGCAAGCGCCCCGCCCCCGCAACCGACGCCGGTCCTAGGCGGCGACCGGCAGGCCCTCTCCGGCGGGGAGGTCGAACCGTGACGCCTTGACCAGTGCCACAGAGGCGACCATTGCCAGCGCCAGCACCGCTGCGCTCACGACGAAACCGGTCACGTACCCGTGCACTACACCCTCCGCGACGGCGAGCGGGCCGTGGTTGGCTGCAACGTAAGCCGCAGTGGCCGACGCAGCGACAGTGTTCAAAAGGGCGGTCCCGAGCGAACCACCCACCTGCTGGGTGGCGTTGACGAGAGCGCTCGCCACGCCGGCGTCGTGGGGAGCCACGCCTACCAGCGCCGTGTTGCTAAAGGGCACGAACACGAAGCCGAGCCCGAGGCTCACGACGAGCTCTGCGGGCAGCACGTGGCTGGCGTAGCTCGTGTCGACGCCGATCTGGGTGAACCAGACGAGGCCTGCGACGGCCATCGCCAGCCCGCCGGTCATGAGCACCCGCGGCCCCAACCTCGGGAGTAGCTGGCTCGCGAGCATCGCCGAGACAATGACCCCGCCGGAGAAGGGCAGGAAGGCGAAGCCGGTCTTCAGCGGCGAGTAGTGAAGCGTTCCCTGCAGGTAGTAAGTGAGGAAAAGGAACACGCCGAACAAAGCGACCCCCACCAGCAAGGAGGCGAGGAAAGACCCTCCGCGGTTGCGGTCCAGCACCACCCTCAGGGGCAAGAGCGGGTGCGCAGACACGCGCTCCACGATTACGAAAGCGGCTATCAGAGCGGCGCCCCCTACCAGAAGGGCGACCGTGACCGGTGCCCCCCACCCGCTCGTCTCGGCCCGTGTGAAGCCGTAGACCAGTGCCAGCAGGCCTCCGGTAATGAGGGCCGCACCGGGGATGTCGTAGTGGCGATCGCCTTCGGCGCGGCTCTCGTTCACCACTCGGAGCGCCATAACCGCGGCTACTACCGCTATCGGCGTGTTGATGAGGAGCGTCCAGCGCCAAGAGGCGTACTGGGTGAGCAGGCCACCGAGCACCAAGCCGATGGCGGCGCCTCCGCCGGCGACGGCGCCGTAGACGCCGAAGGCACGAGAACGTTCTTTAGGGTCGGTAAAAGTGACCGTGAGCAGCGAGAGAGAGGCCGGCGCCATTACAGCGGCGAAGGCGCCTTGTAGCGCCCTCGCTCCGAACAGCATGGCCGGGTCCTGTGCCAGCCCTCCCAGCGCGGACGCGGCAGCGAATGCGAGCAGGCTTATTACGAAGGTCCTCTTACGCCCGAGGTAGTCGGCAACCCTCCCGCCTATGAGCAGCAGGCCGCCGAAGGCCAACGTGTAAGCCGTCATCACCCACTGGCGGTTGGCGACCGAGATATGGAGGGCGTGCTGGGCCGACGGGAGGGCGATCGTCACGACGGAGGCGTCGAGGACGATCATGAGCTGGGCTATAGCGATCACTAGGAGCGCCCGGAACCTCTTCGGGTCGGGGCCTGCCTCCTGGAGCCTTAGGGGTGTGGTGGTATCGAGCAATGCCATCTCTCGGGCGCCTCCTGCGCTTGGTGTCGGTGGATAGACCAGTTGTCCTATGGACGGGTTGGCGCCGCTCGGCTCATCGCTCGTGACCGCCGACCGTCTTGGTATTATGCGGAGCGGATCTTCCGCTTTGGACACTATACGGAACTTCGGTTCCGGTTGTCAACCATTTTTCGGGGCCGGCAATTTCTGTGAAGGTGACATCAGGCACATCAGGCTCGGCGAGCCGAGGCCACGGCGCCGCGGCCGGCGAGAAGCGTCCGCGCGCCGATGCCCTCCGCAACATGGCCAAGGTCCTTCGAGCAGCGGAAGAGGTCTTTTCTGAGGGAGGCCTCTCGGCACCGATCGACGAGGTAGCGCGCCGGGCTGGCGTAGGCGTCGGCACCGTGTACCGGCACTTCCCCACCAAGGAGGCGCTCTTCGAGGCCATCGTGGTGACGAAGCTCGAAGCGCTGGCCGAACGGGCTGAGCGCCTCGCCGCCGACCCTGACCCCGTGCAGGCGCTTTTCGCCCACATCTCGGAGCTGGTAAGCCAGGCGGTGGCGAAGAAGGATCTGGTCGACGAGCTTGGTCGCTGGGGGTTCGAGCCCTTGGAGCGTGTCCACGCCGAGGTGAAGGAGCGCCTCACGAAAGCTGGGGACGCACTCCTGCGCCGGGCCCAGGCTGCAGGCGCCGTCCGGGCGGACGTCTCCTCTGACGACCTCTCCGCCATGGTGATGGGCACCTGCGAAGGTGCGTCCTGCCCCTTTGTCGACCCAAAGCGACGGGCTGAGCTGGCCCAGCGGATGGTCGAGGTGCTTTGTGCCGGCCTCCTGGCCCAGCCCCGCTCACGCGTCTACTGACCTCACCGCCCGCGGCACCCGCTCACCTTTCCCCGATCGGCCCGCCCACCGGGAGCCGCAGCCGGCGAAGCCCGCCAGTCGTGGCAGCATGGGCAACCGTGGACGAAGCAGCCCTCTACTACCTGCTCGATGATCTTGTGGCCGGCGCGGTGAGC
Source organism: Actinomycetes bacterium (assembly GCA_021798075.1). The sequence goes on along the minus strand of JAJZYO010000022.1, from coordinate 7,214 downwards.
CCCGACGAGGTGGTACGCCGGCTGCGGCGGCTTCCCTATGGGGACCTGGGCTTCGCCCGTGTCGACCATCACAGGGCCCTTCGCCAGGGTCTTCCCGAAGCCGTCTACGGGCCCGGTAAGACAGTCGAGCACTGCGTCGCCATCGTCGGTGAGCTGCTGTCCGAGCCGGACGGCGGCCCGGTGGTCCTTTCCAGGGCCAACGAAGAGCAGGCCTCAGCCACTCTGGCCGCACACCCCGGAGGAGAGCACCAGGGCTCGACCGTGTTCTGGCGGCGTGCGCCCGACCGGCAAGAGACCGTCACCGTTTTCGCGGCAGGCACCGCGGATATACCAGTGGCCGAGGAGTGCACCGCGACGCTGCGGGCGCTCGGCTGGGAGCCGGTCGTCGTCACCGACTGCGGGGTCGCCGGCGTGCACCGGGTCTTGGAGCACGTCGACCTGCTCCAGTCGGCGGACGCCGTGGTGGTCGTTGCAGGTATGGAGGGGGCCCTTGCTAGCCTCGTCGGCGGCTTGACGCCGGCGCCGGTGGTGGCCGTCCCGACGAGCGCCGGCTACGGCGCCTCCCTGGAGGGCGTCACGGCGCTGCTTGCCATGCTGGCGAGCTGCGTCCCGGGCATTGCGGTGGTCGGGATCGACAACGGGTTCGGTGCTGCCTGGACTGTGGCCAGGGTCCTCGGCCGGCAGACGGCTCGAACAGGCCAGACGAGCACGGTGGCTGGTTGAGCAGCCAGCCTCGCACCGCGCTCTGGTGGCACTGCTTCTCCGGCGTGGCCGGCGACATGGCGCTGGCCAGCCTGTTCGACGCCGGTGCCAGCCCCGAAGAGGTGGTCTCCGGGCTGCGCAGCCTTCCGGTCGGCGGCTGGGAGTTGACCCCTCGGCCCACGACGAGGGCCGGCCTGGCGGCCACGGAGCTCGTACTCGAGGTGGAAGAGGACGGCGTCGAACGCACCTGGGCGGACATCGCGAGGATCCTGAGCTCGGCGCCGGCCTTGCCGGAGCGCGCCCGCCGGCGGGCGGAGAAGGTGTTCCTGGCCCTGGCGACCGCCGAGGGCCGGCTCCACGGCGTGGCCCCCGAGGAGGTCCACTTCCATGAGGTGGGCAGCACCGATGCGGTGCTGGACGTGGTCGGGACCTGCCTTGCCCTCGAGTCCCTGGACGTGGACGCCGTCTACGCGAGCCCGGTGGCCGTCGGCACGGGCACAGTGCGTTCGGCGCACGGGCTGTTGCCCAACCCGGCCCCGGCCGTGCTCGAGCTCCTGAAGGGCGCACCGGTCCAGGGCACCAACCAGGGCCACGAGCTCACCACACCGACAGGGGCGGCCTTGCTGGCCGGCCTCGCTCAGTCGTTCGGGCCGTTGCCGGCGCTCGAGGTGAAGGCGACCGGCTATGGCGCCGGTGGCCGCGACACTCCTGGCAGCCCAAACGTGCTCCAGGCCGTGGTCGGCGAGCTGCCGGCGGCGGGGCGCCCGTTCGCCGGCGCGACCTCACGCCAGCTCACGGTCTTGGAGGCCAACGTTGACGACGTGACCGGCGAAGTGCTGGCCCACACGATCGCCACGCTCTTGGCAGCGGGCGCGCTCGACGCGTGGGCTGTCCCCGCGGTCGGGAAGAAGGGCAGGCCCGCCCACGTCCTTTCGGCCCTCGCGCAGCCCGAGGACGTGCCGGCGCTCGTTGCGGTCGTGCTGCAAGAGACCGGGGCCCTCGGGATCCGCCTGCAAGCGGTCGAACGCTGGGCCTTGCCGCGCAGCTCGGTCGAGGTCGATGTCGTTGGTCACAACATCCGGGTGAAGGTTGGCCCCTACCGGGCGAAGGCCGAGTACGAGGACTGTGCCAGGGCGGCAGCCGCGCTCGGCTTGCCGGTGCGCGAGGTTGCCCGGCTGGCGGAGCAACAAGCTGCCAAGTCTGGCATCGAATAGGGTCTGCCCATGCCTTCCGACCTCGAGATCGCTCTGGCTGCCGCCGCGGCCGCAGATGGCCTCACCCTGCTCGCCTTCCGTCGCCCCGACCTGGCCGTCGAGACCAAGGCCGACCGCACGCCGGTAACCGAAGTGGACCGGGCGGTCGAGGCGGCCGTCCGCCGGCTCGTCGCCGAGGAGCGGCCCGGGGACGCCGTCCTCGGTGAAGAAATGGGGACGAGCGGTGGCGGGCCGCGCCGCTGGGTCGTCGACCCCATAGACGGCACGGTCAATTTCATACGGGGGGTGCCTATTTGGGCCACTTTGTTGGCGCTCCAAGTCGACGGCGAAGTCGTGCTCGGCGTGGTCTCTGCGCCGGCGCTCGGCCGCCGCTGGTGGGCCGAGAGGGGGACGGGGGCTTTTGTCTCCAGTTCCGGTGGGCCGGCAGAGCGCCTCCGCACCTCGGCGATCGCTGAGCTCGACGAAGCTGCGGTTTCCTCCGGGTGCATCCGGGACTTCCCGTACCCCGACACCCTGGTCAGGGTCGCCCTGAAAGCCAAGCGCGACCGTGGTTTTGGGGATTTCTGGCAGCACTTGCTCGTGGCCGAAGGCGCTTTGGAGGCGGCGCTCGAGCCGGTGTGCTCGCTCTGGGACCTTGCCGCCCTTCAGGTCATAGTCGAGGAAGCCGGGGGAAAGCTCACGGACTTTTCCGGCGACCGCCGGCTCGACGGCGGCAATGGGCTGTCGAGCAACGGCCTGGTCCACGACGAGGTCGTCTCTTTGCTGGCGGTGGAGGCGGCCGGGTCGTGAGCGGCCCCGCCGAGGGCTTCATGCGCTTGGCCTTGGAGCTGGCCGCCGCGGCAGGAGAAAAAGGCGACGTGCCCGTAGGCGCCGTGGTCGTGCTCGGCGGCGAGGTGATCGGCAAGGGCGCCAATGCTCGGGAAGCCACGGGTGACCCGACTGCCCATGCCGAAATCCTCGCTCTCCGGGAGGCGTCTTCTGCCCTCGGCTCGTGGCGCCTCGACGGCGCGCTCATGTACGTGACCCTGGAGCCGTGCCCGATGTGCGCGGGAGCGTTGGTCATGGCGCGCCTGGCGGGAGTGGTGTTCGGTACTGCCGACCCCAAGGCCGGCGCCTGCGGGACCCTTTACAACCTCTGCGCCGACCCCCGGCTCAACCACGAGCTCTCCGTCGCCCGGGGAGTGCTGGCCGAGGAGTCTGCCAGGCTGCTCACGGAGTGGTTCGCCGCGAGACGCGTGTTGCCGTAGCCGTTCGTGGTCAGCCGGTGACCTGGGAGTAGGCGATCACGTCCGCCGCCGGCGGGGCAACCACATGGAGGTGCTCGCCCCAAGCCGAAAAGGCCGTCGTCTGGTTGATGGGCTTGACGTTGGTGTTCTCGGAGAGCGGGAGGGGGGCCCCGGTGGCCGGGACGAAGAGCTGCTCGGAGATCTTCTGGCCGCTCACCGATTCGGTCCAGCTGAGAACCTTCACTTTCATGCCTCCGACGGTCGAAGAGGCCATCTTGACCGCGTCGGAACTGGTCGGGAGGAGGCTGTCGGGTAGCGAGGACATGGTGTCGGCCTGGAATAGCTGTTTGTACTGCTTGGAGCCCGCCTTGTCCTCGACCCAGTGGTGACCGACCCGGCCGACCTCCTTGTCCGAAAGGCCGAGGAAGGTCTTGAGGCCTGAGCGGTTGCCGGTGAAGTAGGCAGCCGTTGGGGTTATGCGGATCGAGGCCGTAGCCGAGAGGTGGGTGATCGACTCGTCGGCGGACTCGCTGCCTATGTCGCCGGCGAGGATCTCGACGCCCTTGCCTTTTTGGTGCCGGTGGATTACCACCCGCACCGTCCCCTTGGCCAGGACGGCCTTGCGGATCGCCTTTACCAGGGCCGTCTCGGCCGGGCTGTTGTGGACCGGCGGGGCGCCACAAGCTGCCAAAGCCAGGGCGAGCCCGCCGGCACCGGCGAACGCGCCCGCCCGGCGGAGCGCCTTTGGCGCGCGCCCGAGCCGTGGCCTTCCTGTCCTGACCATGGCTACCAGCTGACTGCTCCTCTCTAGCACCTCTCTAGCACCCCTCGGCGTGCCGCCCGACCATCATGGCATGGCCCCACGCTTTGATACAGCACGGGCGGCGGCGGCGAGGCCGAGCTCCGTCCCCCCGAGCAGGAAGCCGGCGGCGAAGGCGTCACCCGCTCCGGTTGTGTCCACTACGTCGCAGGGGTGCGCCGGGTGCAGGGCCCCGTTGACGGCCACCCCCCGTCGCCCCAGCTTGGTGACGACGGTGGGGACCATGGAGAGATCCGTGAGCGCGGCCTCCTCCTCGGTGGCGAAGACGACCTCGGGCCGGACCTCGCCGAGGAGGGCCGTGACCTCGCCCTTTCCCGCGGCGCTGAGAACCGTGAGAGAGGAGAGGTCGATGCTGGCGCGTTCCACCCACTGGCGTGCTCGCAGGGACGCCCTCCGTACCGGGCCGGCGGCCAGGGAGTACATGGGGAGGTGGAGCCAGGAGCAGGCCTCGAACCATTCTGGACGGAGCTCGTCGGGCCCGAGGGACGGCGAGACCCCCCTGTCGGTCAGCATGCTCCGCTCGCCCTCGAAGCCTGACAGCGAGACGACGACGCCGGTGTGGGCCGCCTCCGAGCCGACCACGGGCCCGACCACCTCGACACCTCGCCGTGCGAGCTGGTCGAGGACCATGTTGCCCACGGGGTCAGCTACCCGCTTGGCCACGAGCCTGGCCCTGCCTCCGAGGGCGGCCACCCACGCGGCCACGTTGGCCGCCTGCCCGCCGGGGCCCGCCGTTATGTCGGAGTAGGTGTCGGTCGCTCGCTGGAGGGCGCCCGAACCCGTAACGACGACGTCGAGCAGCAGGTCGCCAAGGGTACAGATCATCCCTAGGGCCGAAGCCTCACTTCGTCAGTTCGTTGGCCCAGGCCTCGGCTCCTGTTGTGACCATGCGCCCGGTGGACGCCGCCTCGTCTATGGCCAGGCTTACCAGGTGGTCCTGGCAGCCCTCAGCCAGGGGGTAGGGCGCCGGCCCCTCGTCCCTCGCCCAGGCGGCGGTTGCCGTCATGATCGCCGCGTCGGCTATTTCGTCGTCCATCAGGCGGGCGCCCAGGAACTCGTTGCGGTAGACGACCTCGCCTTCGAAGGAGATGTGCTCGGTGTCGTAACCGTCCATGTTCAAGTCGTAGCCGAGCTGGTAGCGCTGGAGCTCGGAACGCAGGATCGTGCGCCGTCCCGCCAGGCGCACGACGGAGTCGTCTGCGATCTCGCCCCTGCTCCCTCGGATGAGGATGCGCCTGAAGCGGAGCTGGTTGTGCCACTGGTTGTCCGTGAAGTCGTACAGCCCCGACAAACCGTCGCCAAAGTCCACGGTGGCTAGTGTCGTGCGCGCTTGTTTTTCCGTATTGTCGTCCGTCCAGCCTTGACGGGTCAGCGGGTCGACCAAGGGGGAGGTGAAGACGGACGCCGAGACGCTGACCGGCCCCGCGCCCGCGCCGAGCAACTTCCGCATGAGCGAGACGGCGTGGTAACCGTGGGTCGAGGAAACATGTACCGAACTGGCTCGCCCGATCACACCCCGGTGCACGAGCTCGGACCTGGCCGAGTGGCCCGGGTAGAGGTGGTACTGTTCGGCGACCTGGACCTTGCGGCGGGCGCCGACGGTGGCCCACAGGGCTCGCATGGCTGGAAGGTCGAGCGCCGGAGGGGTCTCTGTGAGCACCGGCACTCCCATCTCCACGAGCTTGCTCACGATGTCTGGGTTGGCCGTCCTCGGCACGCAGGTTATGACGAAGTCCGGGTGGGCCTTCCGCACGAGCTCCTCCGGTGCCAGGTACGCCGGCACGCCCCAGTACCTGGCCACCTTTTCGCCGGGTTCTGGCCGGTGCACGGCTGCCCCCACCAGTTGGAGCCGTTCGGGGACCTGCTTGGCCACCCTGACGAGGATCTGGGCGCGGTAGCCGCTGCCCACAATGCCAAATGTGCCTGCCGTTGTCATTTTGGCCTAACCTCCAAGAGGTGCAGGTTAGCGACCGGCGCCCGCTCGGGGCTACTGGCCTTTTGGTGAGCCCTGTGTGCGTGGGTGGTTCGCCCATAGGGGGTGCCCCGGCCGCGTTCGGCTACGAGGTACCAACGGAGCGGGCCCACGCCACCGTCCGAGCAACTTTCGAGAGCGACATCAATTTCCTCGACACCTCCAACAATTACGGGGACGGGGAGAGCGAGCGACGCATCGGCAAGGTCCTCGCGGACCGAGGCGGCCTGCCGGGGGGCTTTGTCCTCGCCACCAAGGCCGACCGTGACTCGGTTACGGGCGATTTCAGCGGGGAAAGGGTCCGCCGTTCGGCGGAGGAAAGCCTGGGGCGCCTTGGTCTCGAGCGTTTCCAGCTCTATTACCTCCACGACCCCGAGTACGTGAGCTTTGCCGAGGCCACCGCGCCGGGAGGGGCGGTCGAGGCCATGGTGGCCCTGCGGGAGGAGGGCATCGCCGAGCACATCGGCGTCGCGGGCGGGCCCGTCAGCCTGCTGCTCGACTTCTTGGACCTCGACGTGTTCGAAGTCGTCCTCACCCACAACCGCTTCACGCTCGTCGACCGTTCGGCGGAACCCTTGCTCGAAGCTGCGGCTGCTCGCGGGGTCGGCGTCGTAAATGCCGCCGTCCACGGCGGGGGGATCCTCGCACGAGGCGCGTCGTACACCGACCGCTACGCGTACCGGACCGCCTCGCCCGAGGTGCTCCGGCGCATCGCCGCCATGGAGGGGATATGCGAGCGGCGGGGGGTGCCGTTGCGCACGGTTGCCCTGCAGTTCTCGCTTAGGGAGCCGCGCTTTTGCTCGACCGTGGTCGGCGTTTCCTCACCCGAGCACGTGCACGACCTGGTCGAGATGGCGGCTGCCGAGCTGCCAGATGACCTCTTCGAGGAGCTGGCGCCGCTGGCGGCGCCGCGGGAGCAATGGCTCGGCTGAGCCCCGCCCCGTAACCTTTTTCTTGCGCCGGTTGCACCGAGAAGTTGTGCCGGCGGGCGTTCTCGGTGCAGTCCGCTCTTCTTGGTGCACTCCGGGCCCGCCGAGCGACGCCACATGCGCCAACAAAGCGCCGGTGCACCGAGAAAGTGCGTCGCCGGGGGTTCTGGGCGCGAAGCGCGTCATGGGTGGTGCCTCGATGAGGCGGCGTTCGGCAACGGGAGCGTCCATGGCTGCGCGCGACGACTGAACCCCGACTCCCTCGCGATGGGCTCGGATCTGCGACGATCTGTAGGTGGCTGAGCTCCTGGTCTTGAGTGAGGAGATGGTCCGCCGGGCTTTGTCCCTGGA
>JAJZYO010000021.1 GCA_021798075.1 Actinomycetes bacterium | reverse complement strand
GAGGCCGGCGCCCCCGAGGCCGGCGCCCCCGAGGCCGGCGCGAACGCTACGGACCAGCGAGACAACCCCCCATCAACCGCCGCCGGCGCCTACGCCGGCCGCCCACCCTCACAACCTGCGGCCAGGGGCGGGACGGTACCGCCCGCGACGGCGAAGATGCCGGCCAACGGCGGGCCACCGTCGCCCCCTGGTGGGGAGCGCCCGACCAGCAGGCGCGGCTGGGTGGGCTGGTCGCCGCCTCCTCCTCGGGCGAACATGCCACCGCCCACGGGCCGGCCCGCGGCCGGCTTCCCGCCGCCGCCCCCTCGACCTGGCGCCCCGGAAGGTGGCATGCCCCCACCACGGGGGGCGCAGCGCTCCCAGGGCTGGGCGCCGCCACCTCCACGTTCTGGCCGGCAGCGGGCCCAGCTGAGCGACGCCCAACGCCTCGTGCTCGAGAGCGGCATCCGCCCCGACCCGGCCCTGGCTGCCCGGGCGCGCCCGGGTATGGGGTTCCTCGCCGCCGTGCGCTACGTGCTCGCCGTGCCCACCAACGTGGCCCTGATCGTCGCGGGCGCATGCGCCTACTACTTCCTGGCGGGCGTGGAGACTTTCGGGGAGGAGTTCGTCTCGCACCAGTACCACGTCTCCCAGGTGGTCTCCAACCTTCTCCTCCTGCTCGTCGGCACCGGTGCCGTGGCGGGCGTCTTGGTGGCTGGCCCCCTGGGCGACCGGCTGCTCCACCGGGGCCGCATTTCGGGCCGGGTACTGGTCGCAGCAGTATCTGCCTCGGCTGCCGTCGTGTTGCTGGTGCCGGCGCTCCTCACCCACAGCGCTCTTGCGGCCCTGCCCTACATACTGCTCGCCGCGGCCTGCATCTCGGCCCAGAACCCGCCCATAGACGCGGCCCGCCTCGACATAGTGCCGTCGTGGTTGTGGGGCCGGGCGGAGGGCGTCCGGACCTTCGTGCGCACCGCCGCCCAGGCGCTCGCGCCGCTGGTCTTCGGGGCGTTCTCGGATTACGTGTTCGGGGGCGGGAACCAAGGCCTCTACTGGACCTTCGTAGTGATGCTGGTACCGATGTCGGCGAGCGCCGTCTACCTGTTCTCGGCCGCCCACCGCTACCCGAGGGACGTCGCCACTGCCGTGCTGGCAGCGCAGGCTGCCGACCGCCGCCAGTAGGCGGGGTGGCTACCTCCAACCGCGGGTGGTGGGCCCCTGGTGGCTCAGCTGGCGAGCACTTCCACGCCGGCGCCGGCGAGCTGCTCCAGTGCCGCGGCGCCGTCGCCGGCGTGTAGATCCACCGCTCGGCAGCAACTCGCGAGGACGGTGGTCTCGAACCCGAGGGCGACAGCGTCGAGGGCGGTGTACTTCACGCAGTAGTCGGTCGCCAGCCCAACGACGGTCACGCGGCGGACGCCGTGGTCCCCCAACAGGGCCGCCAGCTCGGTGGGCCGCGTCTCGCCCGTGGCCACATCGCGCTCGCCGAAGCCGGAGTACCCGTCCTCCCCCCCCACCCCGGTCCGGACGGCGGGGCCAGCGACGACCAGCCCAGGCACCAGTTCGGCCCCCCAGGTGCCCGCGACGCAATGAACCGGCCACAGCCCGCCGTCCTTGGCGAAGTGCGGTGTGCTCTCGGGGTGCCAGTCCTCGGTGTAAACGACGAAGGCGCCCGCCCCCGACGCCCGGCGCACCAGCTCGTTGACCGGCGCCACGACCTCCTCTCCACCCCGCACGTAAAGCGAGCCACGAGGGTCGGCGAAGTCGTTTTGGAGGTCCACGACGACAAGTGCGCTCCCCGGTCCGAGCTCGTGCACGTTCGCCAGACTACGCTCGCTCGCTGATGCCCCCGTGCTTGGCGTCCGACCTGGAGAGCCACGAGCGCAGCGGCGCCGCGCCTCTCGCTTGGTCGGTGGCCGGCTTCGAGCCGCCGGCCGGCGAGCCCTGCTCCTGAACCGTGCTCGAGCTCGGCCCCGAGGCCCCCGACTGGGTCGTGCTCGGCGACAACGCCGGCGTGCTCCCCCTCCTGCCTTCGGGCTGGTTCCAGCTGATCTACATCGACCCGCCGTTCAACACGGGCAAGTCGCAGCTCCGCCTCACCTTGCGGACCAACAGTTCGGCCGACGGCAACCGGCGGGGGTTTGCCGGCCGCACCTACTCGACCGAGGTGGCCGGGGAAAGCTCCTACGCCGACCACTTCGACGACTACCTCGGGTTCCTGGCGCCGCGGCTCAGCGAGGCCCGCCGCCTCCTCCGGGCCGACGGGACGCTCTATTTCCACATCGACTACCGGGAAGCCCATTACTGCAAGGTCCTTCTCGACGAGATCTTCGGCCGTGAGTGCTTCTTGAACGAGGTGATATGGGCCTACGACTACGGCGGCCGCCCCAAGCGGCGCTGGCCCCCCAAGCACGACACGATCCTCGTCTACGTGCGCGACCCCGCCGGCTACTACTTCGACCAGGACGCCGTCGAACGCATTCCCTACATGGCCCCCGGCCTAGTCACCAAAGAAAAGGCCGCCCGGGGCAAGGCCCCGACCGACGTCTGGTGGCACACGATCGTGCCGACGAGCGGCAAGGAGAAGACCGGCTACCCCAACCAGAAGCCCGAGGGGGTCGTGCGTCGCGCCCTGCAGGCATCCTCGCAGCGCGGCGCCTGGGTGCTCGACTTCTTTGCCGGCAGCGGCACCACGGGCGCAGTCGCTCGCCAGCTGGGCCGGCGTTACGTGCTCGTGGACGACAACCCCGAGGCGGTGGAGGTCATGCGCCGGCGGCTCGGCTCCGATGGCGTCCGCTACATCTCGGGCGACGCCGGCGAGCCTGGCGAGCCTGGTGAGGCTGGCGAGGCCGCTCCTGGCCAGGGGCTTCCCCGCCGGGTAGCATCGCCAGGTGGGGAACCTCAGGTCCGATGGAGGTAGTCGATGACGAGCACTGAGACGAGCGCAGAACACATGGGGACGACGCTGAGCGAGGCCCAGATAGCGGTCCACTGGCGCGAGGAGGAGTACCTCTACCCGCCAGCCCGCTTCGTCGCCCAGGCCAACAGTGCTGACCCCGACATCTACCACCGTTTCAGCGAGGACAACTTCCCCGAGTGCTTCAGGGACTACGCCGACCTGCTCGACTGGGACCGCTACTGGCACACCACGCTCGACTCGAGCGACCCCCCGTTTTGGAAGTGGTTCGTCGGCGGCCGGCTCAACGCCAGCTACAACTGCGTCGACCGGCACATGAAAAAGACGCCCAACAAGGCCGCCATCATCTGGGTGCCCGAGCCGGAGGGCCAGCTGACCGAGGCCATCACCTATCGCGAGCTGTACCGGCGGGTCAACGAAATGGCTGCACTTCTGCGGGACTTCTGCGGCCTGCAGGCCGGCGACCGGGTCACCCTGCACATGCCGATGGTCCCCGAACTGCCCGTGGTCATGCTGGCTTGCGCTCGCCTCGGCGTGGTCCACTCCGAGGTGTTCGCCGGCTTTTCGGGGACTGCCTGCGGTGGCCGCATAGCCGACTCGGGCAGCAGGGTCCTTATCACCATGGACTCCTACTACCGGGACGGCAAGCTCCTCGACCACAAAGTGAAGGCGGACGAGGCGCTCGAGGCCGCGGGGAAAGAAGGGGCCCAGGTGAGCAAGGTCCTCGTTTTCAGGCGGCACCCGGGCGAGTACCGTTCGGCCAACCCCATGGTCGAAGGCCGCGACTTCTTCGTGGACGAAGTCATCGGGCGCTACGCCGGCCAGACCGTCGAGCCGGTCTCCATGCCTGCAGAGGCACCCCTTTTCCTCATGTACACGAGCGGCACGACCGGACGCCCGAAGGGCGCCCAGCACTCGACCGGCGGCTACCTCTCCTACGTGGCCGGTACTTCGAAGCACTACTTGGACATCCACCCCGATGACACTTACTGGTGTTTTGCCGACATCGGGTGGATAACCGGGCACTCCTACATCGTCTACGGGCCGCTCGCCCTAGGCACGACCACCGTCGTGTACGAGGGTGCCCCCGCCTACCCCGACGCCGGGCGGCCGTGGCGCATCGCCGAGCGCCTCGGGGTCAACATTTTCCATACCGCCCCGACCACGATCCGGATGCTCCGCAAGGCTGGCCCGGAATTGCCCGCCAAGTACGACTTCCGCTTCAAGCTCATGGTCACGGTCGGCGAGCCCATCGAGCCGGAGGTGTGGCGCTGGTACCACCAAGTTGTGGGCAAGGGTGAGGCCGTAGTCGTGGACACCTGGTGGATGACCGAGACGGGCGGCTTCCTCGGCGCCACGCTCCCGGGGGTCAAGCCGATGAAACCGGGCAGTTGCGGGCCGGGCGCCCTCGGGATTTACCCCGTGATCTACGACGAGGAGGGCAAGGTCATCGACCCGGGCTCGGGCCGCGCGGGCAATATCTGCATCCGCAACCCCTGGCCGGGCATCATGCAGACGATCTGGGGCCAGCCCGAACGCTTTGTCCAGACCTACTACGCCAAGTACAACCAGGACCGGGCGTCCAAGGACTGGCGCGACTGGCCGTTCCTTTGCGGTGACGGCGCCGTCCAGGCGCTCGACGGCTATTACCGCATCCTGGGCCGCATCGACGACGTGATAAACGTCTCCGGCCACCGCCTCGGCACCAAAGAGCTGGAATCAGCCGTCCTCACCGTCCCCGAAGTGGCCGAAGCAGCCGCGGTGCCGGTGGTCGACGAGCTACGCGGGCGAGTGGTCGAGATGTACATCTCCTTGAAGCCCGGCGTCACCGGCCCGTCCGAAGTGGAAGAAAAGGCCAAGGCCGCGATCGAGACCCAGATCGGGAAGGTCGCCCGGCCGAGGAACGTCTGGGTCGTCCCCGACATGCCGAAGACGCGCTCGGGCAAGATCATGCGCCGCGTGATAGCGAGCATTTCCAACTTCGCCGACGTGGGCGACATCAGCACCCTCGCCAACCCCGACGTGGTCGAGGGCATCCGCCACCAGGTGCAGAGCCGGAAGCTGCAACGCAACGAGGTCCCCCGCCAGCTGACCCAAAAAGAACTGGAGGAAATCCGCTCCTACGGGACCGCCGAGTGACCGAGGGGGCGAGCGCCCTCAGCCGGATACGTTGGGCCCGGCGCGCTCGACATTGATGCGCAGCAGCACCCGCTTTTCGGCCACCATGTGCTCGCGGTACTCGTCCCAGTCGGTCTCACCGGCGGCGCGCCTGTAGTAGTCGACGAGCGGTTCCATGGCCTCGGGCAATGACAAGACCTCGGCCGGGCCCTCCACCTGGGCCCAGCGGCCGGGCCAGGTCGCCCACACGCACAATGCCGCGAAGGGCCGCCGGCGGAGGTTACGGGTCTTGTACGCAGTCTCCCGGGAACTGATCACGACCCTCCCCTCGCCATCGGTCACGGCCAGGACCGGCGAGAGCTGCGGCTTGCCGTCGCGTCGCCAGGTCATGAGCACACCGTGGTGGTGCTCGGAGATGAAGTCCCTCGCCTCTTGCAGGTCCATGACTTAGCCCTCGACCGCCGCCACCAGCTCGACCTCGAGGCTCGCGCCCCTGGGCAGAGCGCTCACGCCGACCACCGTCCTCGCCGGCAGGTGGCCCGCGAACACCTGCTCGTAGACCTCGTTTACCTGCGGGTAGGTGGCCATGTCGAGGAGGTAGACGGTCGAGCGCACGACGTCTCCGGCGCGCGCCCCGGCCGCCGCCAGGATGCCGAGCGCGTTGCGGAGCGCCTGGCGAGCCTCCTCTCGGATTCCGCCGTCCACCAATGTGCCCGACGCCGGGTCGAGCGGCAGTTGGCCGGAGGTGAAGACCAAACGGCACCCACCAGCCACGCTCATCCCCTGGACGTACGGCCCGATGGCCGCAGGAGCGCCCTCGGTGGACACTGGCGAGAGGAGCGCCCCGCCGCCGTCGCCAGCCAGTACGGCTCTCCCGGTCGGCACACCTGTTGAGCGGTCTCTACCTGGCACGGTGCGCTCCTCCTTTCGGGGTGACACCGGCTCGCCCGGCTGCCCTGGTCGAGGCCGAGGGCCGCTGGCGGGGGCCCCGGCCCCCCAGCAGTGGAGCGTGCCCCGCCTCCCGGCGCGCCCCGGTCGTGGCAGCGGTCACACCGAGCTCGCGCAAGTAGTTGTACACACTGAAACGGCTGACGCCGAGCGCCTCGGCGACATGGCCCACCGAGCTCTGCACGAGGAAGAACCCGGACGCGTGCAGGTTCTTCACGACTTGCGCCCGGTGCTCCTTGCGCATCAGCTCGACCGGCACGCCGACGTCCGCGATGGCCCTGCTCACCGCGCTCGCGGCCAGGTCGGCCACGTGAGGGACGGACTCCTCCTCGCTGCGCCCGCTCACGTCGGCCCCCTCGGGGAGCATCGCCGGCAGGGCCCGCGCCAGCTCGCTCCAGAGGCTCACGTCGGTGTTGAGGCACAGGCAGGCAAAGGCGCGGCCGGTGCTGTCACGGAGGAAGATCGTTGATGAACACAGTTCTTTGCCGTCGTCGGTGCGCGCCGGGTACCGGAACAGGTCATCGGTCCGGCCCGCCTGCAGCCTCTCGAGCACGAGGCCCGTTATCGGGGCGCCCGGCTTGCGCCCGGTGAGCCCGCCGGCCCGCGCGACTAGAGAGCGGTCGAGCTTGCGCAAGTCGTGGAGGGCAAGCTCGGTGCCCGGCCCGAGCGCCTGCTGGAGGGCCGGCAAGAGCGAGGCCACCAGCGCTATTTGGCCGTCCCTTTCCTCGTCTTTTTTAGAGGTGCTCCTCATTCCTACCCCGTCTAGCTTGACTTCAACGCTTCATGAACTCGTAGATCTTCTCCAGGGCGAGGTCCACGTCATCTTTGGTGTTGTAAAAGCCCGTCGATATGCGAAGCGCATTGTTTTCGTGAATATTGCGGATGAGCACGCCCGCTTCCCGCAGGTACTCGACCGCGGCAGCAGTGTCGTCGTCGCCGATATGGACCGACACGAGCCCGGACGCCTGGCCCGGGGGGGACATGACGGTGGCACCGGGGATCTCCGCCGCCCTTTCCCGGCAGTACCCCGACAGCTCGGAAAGGTCTGCCTCGGCCGCGTCCAGACCGACTTCGTCTTTCAGCCAGGAAACCGCTTCAGCGAAGCCGACCACGGCCGGCCGGTAAACCGTGCCCGTCTCGAGACAGGACGCTTCGGCCGGGAGGACGAAGGTGGCGGGGTCGGCCGCGTCGAAGGTCCGGAAGTCCACCGTCGCGAAGGAGACAAAGCTCGGCTCGAGCGAAGAAAGCATGTCGGCCCGCACGAACAAGCCTCCCGAGCCGTCCGGCCCGCACAGCCATTTCTGCCCCGAGAACGCGTAGTAATCGATGCCGAGGGCGTGCATGTCCACCGGGACGGCGCCTACCGACTGGGCACCGTCCACGAGCACGACGGCCCCCACGGAGTGGGCCATGTCGGTTATCTCCAGGAGCGGCAACACGGCCCCGGTCGTGTAGAGGACGTGGGAAAGGGCGACCATCTTCACGCCCGGGTGGAGCACGTCCTCGAAGGCCTGCAGCGTGCGGGCGGCGTCCCCATGGCCCACGTCGGCGAAGGTTATCTTCACCCCGTAGCGCCGGCGGAGCAGGGCAAGGGGGAAGAGGATGCCCGGGTGCTCCTGCGAGGTGGTGACGACCTCGTCGCCTTCAGACCAGCTGCGGCCCCAGATCCCGAGGTTGACCCCTTCGGTCGTCGAACGTGTCAGCGCGATCTCGTTGGCATCCGCCCCGACGAGGCAGGCCAGGTCTCCGCGCAGGGCGGCCAGGCGCTCGGAATGGGCCGCAGAGGCTTGCATCCCCCCACGGAGCCGCCCGTGCTCGAAGTCTTCGGCGGCGCGTTGGGCTATCGCGACTGACGCGCGCCGGGAGATCGGGCCATAAGTGCCCGTGTTCAGGTAGACGCTGGCCGTCGTGGCCGGCAGCTGCTCGCGGACCTTGGCGGTGTCGAGTCTCGGCATCGTGGGCTCCTTTCGTGGCCTCCTTTCGCGGGCTCAGGTCGCTCGCTCAGGGTAGCCAAACCGAAGAGCCGGCAGTGTCGACCTGGCTTTGGGTCACGCAACGGCCCGAGACCATCACGAGCTCGAGGTTGTGCAGGTCGGCCAGGTGGGCCAGCGGGTCGCCGCGCACGGCGATCAGGTCGGCCCGCTTGCCGGCGTCGAGCGACCCCGTTACTTCACCGAGCCCGATCGCTTGGGCTGCGAGGGTGGTGGCGGCCTCGATGACAGAGGCGTTGTCCCATCCGGCCGCAGCGAACAGTTCGAGGCCCCGCACGTAAGCGTCCATACGGTTCTCGACGCCCCGTATGGCGAAGCCGCAGTCGGTCCCCGCGATCAGCTTCACTCCCGCCGCCCTCATCTTGGCCAACCGGTCCACCAGATTGTCGAAGGTCCCTGGCCCGTAGCGCTCGTCCAAGTGCCAGGCGGCAGAGTTCAGGGTCGGGCACACGTACACGCCGCGCTCGGCGATGCTCGCCACGACATCCATGTCCAGCTCCCGGGCGAAGGGCGTGGGGGCGCCTTCGACGGCGAACGAGCAGTGCTCGATCGTCCGCACGCCGGCCTCGGTGGCGTTTTTTATGCCCGCTGTGCCGTGCGCGTGGGCCGCCACGAACTTCCCCCGCATGGCCGCTTCTTCGACGGCCACCCTGATCTGTCCTGGGCCAAATTGGGCATGCCAGGTGGGCGGGCCGACTGGTGTCATGGTGCCACCGGTCGCCATCACCTTCAAACAGTCGGCGCCGGCCCGCAGGTTTTCCCGGGCCACCCGCCTTATGCTTTCGGCGTCGTCGGCCTCGCCTCCCATGTACCAGCAGTGGCCACCGGTGTTGGTGATCGGCCGGGTGGCCACTACGAGGTGCGGCCCGACGGCCAGGCCCGCTTCGATGGCATCGCGCAGCTCGACTTCGAGGAAGTCCCGGCCCCCGAGATCCCGTGCGGTGGTGACGCCGGCCGAGAGGAGCTTGCGGGCGTTCTCGGCCATCCTGAGCAGCAAATGGCTGTCCGTCTCCGTGCTTTTCTTGGTGAGCGGGTCGACGTTGCGGTCGAAGCCGAGGTGGACATGGGCGTCGACCATCCCCGGCATCAGAGTGCAGCCCTCGAGCTCGACCAGTTCGGCCCCGTCGGCGTCCTGGCTCCCTCGCACCCCCACGCCCTTTATGAGCTCGCCGTCCACCAGCACCTCGGCGTCGAGGAGGACCTCGTCGGGACGTCCAGTGAGGAGCTTGGGCGCCCTCAGCAACTTCATCGCTCTTCCTTCTCCTCGTTCAGATCTGCTAGATCTCGAGCGAACGGCAGACGACGTGAAGGGTTTCACAAGTGCCGCCCGGCCCCCCACTTCAACACCGAAGGTACATCTACTACGCTTCGTGGAGGAAGTCAACGCTCGGGGAGACAGTTGTTCCCGTTGAAAAGGAGCCGGCCATGACCGATACCCACTCGAGCCACCAGGATCTCCGCGCCAGCGTGGTCGAGGCTGCCCGCACTCTCTTCGCCAATGGCGTGATGTCCCACACCGGCCACGCCAACCTCTCGGCGCGCGTCGACGCGAGCACCATGCTCCTCACCACCGGGGGCCAGGTGCGCGACCTGGCCCCGTCGGGCCTGGCGCTCGTCGGGACCGACGGCACGGCCCTCGAGGGCCAGCTCGACCCCGTCAACGCCGAGATCGTCCACATGCACGGCGAGGTCTACCGGGCCAAGCCTGACGTAGGCGGGATAATCCACACCCACTCCCCCGCCCTCCTGGCGTTCGCTCTCGCCAACCGGCCGCTTCGCTGTACGTACGAAGCGATGGTCCGCTTCGGCCAGGACAGCGAGGTACCCGTGGTGCCTTGGGCCCCGCGCGGGTCGGAGCGCTCCGTGGGCGGCATCCTCGACGCCATCGCCGAGCACCCGCGCACGGAGGCGGTCCTCCTCGGCAACCACGGGGTCCTCGTCTTCACCGACACCGTGATGCGGGCCGCCCTGCTCTTGAGCGCGCTCGAGGAGGCGGCGGAGGCCGAGATGGCGGCAGAAGGCTTGGGCGGTGCCCGCGAGCTACCGGCGGGGGTGCTGGCCGACGTCCGGGCTGCCATGGCGGCCGCGAAGTAGGCCCCGCTCCCTTGCACGCGTAATAGCCAGTAGCCGCAACGCGTGGAGCCTGGCAAGGCCACGCCGGCGAGGTTATCGCTGATGTTGAGCAGTACTCACTTATGTTGATGGGGTTGAAAATGCCCCAATATGTCGCATATAGTTGCCGGCGACGTTTATGGCGAAGGGGACGCTGCGCTCTGCTCTGGCACCGTTTTCCATAGCGGCGTTCCGTTCTGTCTGGGCGGCCGCGCTCGCTGGCAACTCGGGCCGGTTCGCAGTGATCCTGGTCGCCGGGTGGGAGGCCTTCGGTCAGGGACAGCACTCAGCCGTGTGGCCGAGCATGGTCAGCTTCCTCATCCTCGTGCCGACGATGGTCTTGGGCCTGCCATCGGGAGGCATTGCGGACCGGGTCAACCGGGCCAAGCAGGCGGCCACCGGGCAAGGTGTTGCGGCCCTGGCCACAGCCGGCGCGGCCGTGTGCATCTTCACGCACGTGGCCAGCCTGGACACGACGCTGGCCGCGGCGGGATTGGTCGGCGTCGCCAACTCCATCCAAGGCCCCGCGTGGCAAGCGCTGGTCCCCAGTATCGTCGGCCGGGACCAACTGGTGAGCGCCGCGCTGTCGACCCGGATAGCGCAGCAGGGCTCGGAGCTCGTGTGCCCTGCGATCGGCACCGCGGTCCTGACGACGGTGGGACCTGGCTGGACGTTCGTCACCTGCGCCGTCTTTTATGCCATCGGTGCCTCGCTGCTGATCGGCCTCCGTGCCCACGTCCGGCCCAACCCCAGGGCGGCCGCCACCAAGATCTGGCACGAGGTGAAGGCCGGCATGTCCTACATGCGGGCCACGTCGCCGCTCGGCCTGCTGTTCGTGTGGGTGACCTGCCATTGCAGCCTGACCATGGCCACCTTCGGGATCCTCCCCACGATCGCCACGGTCAACTTCGGCGGCGCTGCCGGCGCCTACGGGCTGTTGCTCACAGCCTTCGGGGCGGGGTCGATCCTCGGCCCCCTCATCATGATGGGGCTCTCCGGCCGTGCCGAGACGGGCACTACCCTTTGGGTCACAGGCGTCCTGTCGGGCGCACCGCTCATCGTGGTCGGTGTGACCCACACTGAGTGGTTGGCGGTGGCGATGGAGTGCCTGGCTGGCATAGGCCAGGCCGTGTTCATGGCCATGATCTATGCCGTCGTGCAGACCTGCGCTCTCGATTCCCTGCGCGGCCGGGTCGCCAGCATCCAGCTGACCAGCACGACCGGCGCCATGGGCCTGGCCAGCATTGGTTGGGGCGCGCTGGTGGGACTGACATCGGCCGGCCTCGTCCTCGCCGTTCCGGGTGCGTTGTTCGTCGCCATCTGCCTCCTGCTCACCGGCACGATGCCCGGCCTCAACCGTGCTGCCGGCCGTCAAGCGGCGTCCCTGTCACAACCCTCGCCCGTCGCCCAGGCGACGCTCGTGCCGGCGGACTAACCGGCGCCGCCGGCGGTGCACGGGCGAGTGGTCGGGGTCCCGGCACCGGCTTAGAGTGGCGGCCCGTGCCCGTTTCCCGCCGGCCCTGGCCCCCGCGCCCTTTCTGGCCCCGGAGCCCCCAGATCTGGCTCGTAGCCGCGGCCTCGGGATGGCAGCTTTGGACTTGGCGGGCAGAGCGTTTGCCGGTCGCCTACCTCTACGACGGGGCGGTGCACGAGCAGATGACCCGCTTCGCCACCGCCACCATAGAGGCAGGCCACCTGCCCTTCACCTCGTGGTTCCCCTACATAGGGCTGGGTTCGCCCCAGTACAGCGAGTACCAGAGCCTGCCTTCGGTACTGACCGGGCTCGCCGGCGTGGTGGTGGGCGCCGGCACCGCTTACCGCTGGTCGCTTTACCTCCTGGTGGCGCTGTGGCCCTTCGCGGTATACGGCGCTGGCCGGCTGATGGGCCTGTCCCGGGGGGCCAGTGCCGCGGCCGCGTTGCTCTCGCAGTTCGTGGTGAGCTTCACGGGCATCGGCTTCGAGCAAAACGCGTACTCCTATATCGGGGGTGCCGAGGTTTGGACGCAGCTCTTTGGTGGCTGGGCGCTGGCGTTTGCGTGGGCTGCGTCGTGGAGGGCTTTTCGCGAGCCTCGCTATTTGTGGTTAGCGTCGGGCCTCGGTGGCCTCACGATCGTTTTCCATTTCGAATGTGGCTACCTCGCCCTCCTCGGCGTGATGGTGATGGCGCTAGCCGGCGCCGGCCCGTGGCTCCGGCGCCTCTTGCTCGGGGCGGTGATGCTCGCCGGCTCGCTCGCCGCGGCCGCCTGGGCCATCGTGCCCCTCATGCTCGGCAGCGAATGGTCAGCCATCGACCAATTGCTCGCCAAAACGGTGTACGTGCGCGGCTATGGGGCCCGCCGAGAACTGGAGTGGCTCGTGCGGGGCCAGATCTTCGACGCTCGGCGGGCAGTCCCGGTCATAAGCGTCCTCGTGGCCGCCGGCGTGGTGGTGGCTGTGGTGAGGTGGCGCCGGCGGCCCCTGGAGCGCTCTTTGCTGGCGCTATTCGCCGCGTGCTTGGTGCTCAGTTTCGGCCCGACCACTTTCGGACCGCTTGCCGACCTCGTCCCGGCCCACGGCAGCATCTACTTCCGACGCTTCACGATGGGCACGCAGCTGGCGGGGCTGTACCTGGCCGGCACGGCCATCAGCGTGGCGTGGGGCCTGCTCGAACGAGGGCGGGCGCGCCTGTCGCGTTGGGTGATGCGCTCGTCGCTCGGCGCCCCAGCCTCGTCGCTCGGCGCCCCAGCCTCGTCGCGCCCGGTCCTCGGCCTAGCGCTCCAGGGCCGGTTGGCCCACTTCGCCCTGGTGGGCTGCGCCGGCGCCGCCTTCTTGGCCTGGCTGTACCCGGCCGGTCGGCAGCTGTACCTCTACGACCAACAAGACGCTGCTGTCATCCAGGCTCAGCGGCACGCCGACGCAACGGCCGGCGCC
>JAJZYO010000020.1 GCA_021798075.1 Actinomycetes bacterium | reverse complement strand
CGCGCAGGAGGACCAGGAGTGCGTCAACAAGGCCGCTGCCCTACTCGCCGCGGTCCCGGGTGCGAGGCGGATAGCCGAAGTGAGAGCCGCTCGTAATGGGGCTCCGCCTGCTGGCCCTGGGGGCGGCGCCGGAGAACAGGCGCTCGAGGCCGGTCACCTAAGGGCCGGTCACCTAAGGGCCGGTCACCTAAGGGCTGGGCGCCGAGAAGCTGAGTACTGAGAAGCTGAGTACTGAGAAGCTGGGCATTGGGGAGGAGGACAACGGTGGCCGATGGCGACGGCGGTTACTCTGCAATTTTTGAGGGCGCGGCCACCTTCGAGTGGCAGCGCGACGTGGTGCGGGTAAGGGGCCCGGAAGCCGAGCGCTATTTGCAGGGCCAGCTCAGCCAGGACATGGCGGTCCTGGGGGAGCTCGGGTGGGCCTGGTCGCTCGTGCTGCGGCCGGAGGGCAGGCTCGTCGCGCTCGTGCGGGTAAGTAAGCGCGGCCCCGAGGAATACCTCCTCGACACCGATGCTGGTGTCGGGCCTGCGCTTGTCGAGAGGTTGCTCATGTTCAAGCTGCGAACGAGGGCAGACGTGGAAGCAGTCCCCTTGCAGGTGGCACCCGTGCGCGGCCGAGATGTCGGCGTCGGCTATCCGGGTGCCGGCGAGGCCACGGTAACCGTGCCTTTCCACTGGGGTGGGCTGGCGGGCTACGACTTGTTCGGGCCGGTGGGTGGCCCGGCCCCAGAGCTCCCCACTGGCACCGTCGCCGCCAGCCCCGAGGCATACGAAGCGGCCCGGATCGAAGCCGGGTTCCCTCGCCATGGTGCTGAGCTCGACGAGCGCACCATCCCCGCCGAGGCAGGTCTCGTGTCGGTCGCGGTCAGCTTCACCAAGGGCTGCTACACGGGCCAGGAGCTCGTGGCACGGATCGACGCTAGAGGAAGCAACGTGCCCCGCCGCCTCTACGGGCTCTCGCTTTCCGGGCCCGCTCAACCTGGTGCTGCCCTGTACGAAGTCCCGGGGGCGGAAAAGGCGTTGGGCAGCTTGACCAGCGCCGCCCGGTCCCCGCGCTCGGGTTGGGTCGGGCTTGGCTATGTCAAAAGGGGCGTTGAACCGGGCCGGACCGTCTACGTAGAGGCTGAGGGCGGGGTGGAGGAGTGCCAGGTCTGTGAGCTGCCAATTTACGCTCCGCCAGCCCCTCCCGACCGGTAGTCAGGCGTGGAAGGCGCACCTGCGCCGGCCGCCCCCGCGCCGGCCGCTCAAGCGCGTTCCTCGCGCAGAAGCTTCGATGCGCTGGTGCTGTACGCCTTCGTCGTGCTCGGCTTGCCCGACGGGACGATCGGGACGGCATGGCCGGTGCTCCGTAAGGGCTTTGGCGCCCCCCTTGCCGACCTGGGGATAGTGCTGCTCGTCGGGACGCTCGGGTCTCTGGCCAGCTCCTCGGTGGCGGGCCTGTTGTTCGGGCGCTTCGGGACCAGGCCCATGGTCATGCTCGGCGCCACCGCCGGTGCCCTCGGTGCCCTAGGTGTCGTCGTTTCCCCGAGCTTCGTCGTGTTCGTGGTCTCGGGGACCCTGATCGGCATTTCGGCGGGGCTTCTCGACAGCACCTGCAACACGGCGGTTGCCCTGACGGGCCGGAACAGGTTGCTCAACATGCTGCACGGCTCGTACGGCATCGGGACGACGGTGGCACCCCTGATAGTGACGGCGGCGTTGCTTGCAGGGTCGTGGCGGGCATCCTACGGCGTCGTGCTCGGGGCCGAACTGGCTCTCGTTGTGGCATGGTGGGTCGGAGGCCGGGTGGCGCCGATCGGTAGGCCTGGGGCAACGGCGCCGGCGCCAGGCCTTGGGACCGATGGCACGGCGCTCCAGGCAGGCGGTAGGGCGGCAAGCAGCCGGCGCCGCCTTGCTCTCGTGGTGGGCCTCGGGCTGGCTGTGTTCATGGTCTACACGGGCTTTGAGGTATCGGCAGGCCAGTGGGAGCCGAGCTTCGACCGGGGCGTCCTGCACATGGGGGCCGGGGCCACAGGACTGGCCACCTTCGGCTACTGGGGGGCCCTGACAGCGGCCCGCTTTGCCTTGGCGGTCCCACGGCGCCCCCTCTCGCCCGTCTCGATCGTGCGGTGGGGCTGCCCCGTCGCGTTAGGAGGCGCCGGCCTCGTGTGGTGGCGGCCAGCGGCCATCGTGGCACTCCTCGGGCTCGTCGTTATCGGCGCAGCGCTGGCGGGCGTCTTCCCGGCTTTGATAGCGCTCACGCCATCACGTGTAGGCGCGGGTTTCGCGCACCACGTGATCGGTTGGCAGATAGGCGCAGCCGGCCTCGGAGGTTCGGCGATCTCGGCGATCTTCGGCCTGATCTTCCAGCGTTTTGGCTTGGACGAGCTTGGGCCGGCGCTCGTTGGCGTGGCGGCAGCGTTGGTCGTCGGCAGCATCGCTTTGGACAAAGTGGCGGCCTGAGATGGTGCCTCCGCACCGGCCTGCAACCCTCGTCGTAGTCGCCGGTACCGGGACCGACATTGGCAAGACATGGGTTGGCTCGCAACTGGCCGGCGAGCTGCGCCTGCGAGGGTTCACGGTGGCTGCCAGGAAACCCGCGCAGTCCTTCGACCCCGCCGTCGACCATCCCCTCGACGCGGAGCTGCTCGCCGCCGCCACTGGGGAAAGCGTGACCGACGTTTGCCCGCCCGCGCGCTGGTACGCGAAGCCTATGGCCCCCCCCATGGCGGCCGAGTCCATGGGCCTCGCGCCCTTCACGCTGCGCGACATCAGAGACGAGCTACGCTGGCCGCCCGCTACCGACGTGGGCATCGTCGAGCAGGCTGGTGGCATAGGCGCCCCGCAGGCCTCCGACGGCGACGGGGTAGACATGGTCAAGCTGCTCGAGCCGGACTTGGTCGTGCTGGTCGCGCTGCCTGGGCTCGGAACCTTGAGCAGCGTCTCCCTGGCGGTGCGGGCGCTCGGGGGCCGGCGCCTAGTCGTGTACATGAACCGTTTCGACCCCTCTGACGAGCTCCACTCCGCCAACCTGTCATGGCTGCGAGAACGCGCCGGACTGGCCGTAGAAGTGTCCGTCAGTTCGCTGGCCGGGGACGTAGCCGGCCTACGCGACCCCCTAGGAGGCTTCGGCTGAGATCGACCAGGCCACCCTGACCGATCCGCCCGGAGGGACGCGGAGCAGGCCGAGGCCGTTGTTGAAGGCGTTTGGGGCGCACGTATAGGGCTCGATCGCGAGCGCCCGACGCCTAAGGGCCGGTGCCAGCGTGTCCCCGCTGTAAAGCTGCACGTAGTTGACCGCCGGCCCGAAGGAGCAGGTGACCGTGACGCTCCTGTCAGGGGAGGCGAACTTGACGGCGACGTTGCCGTCTTGGTCGCGGGCGAGGCCGGCGAGCGTCACGTCGAAGTGCGTTGGCCCGACCGGCCGGGGCTCCCGGAAGTCGAAGGGTGTACCATCCACCGGCTCGGGCAACCCGACCGGGTTCAGGACGTCGTCAACCTTCAGGTAGTGGTCCGCCGCGACCTCCAAGACGGCGTCGTCGACAGTCTCGGTGCCGACCGTGAAGTAAGGATGGCACCCGTAGCCAAAAGGCGCGGTTCGATCGCCGACATTGGTGGCCGAGAGCGCTACCTCGAGGCTGTCGGCGAGCCAGGCGTAGGACTGCTCGAGGTCGAAGCAAAAAGGGTAGCCCTGCCGTGCCAGCATTCGTGCGGAGAGGGTGATGCGGTCGGCATCTTGGTCGCTTCGCGACCAAGTGAGCCAACGGGCGAAGCCGTGGATGGCGGCGTTGGCCACATGGTCGTCCACGGGCAACTGGTACCCCTCCCCGCCGAAGTCGTAGTAACCCTTGGCAACACGTCCCGGCCAGGGAACGAGGATCTGGCCGTGGCCACCGTTGCCGCCGAAGCCGTCATCGTTCGCAGGACTGAGCAACTCGGTACCGTCCCAGCTGACCCGGAAAAGACCGGCGCCTTCCTCGGTGACGAGCGCCGACCGGCTACCGCTCTTTACTTCGAAAAGCCGCCCGGCGCGTCCCAAGGCCTCAAATTGGGTGTTCGGCATGGCGGAAAGGTTAGCTGTCATGGGCCGGTTGACCACGCTGGCCGGCGTCCGCGAGGATGCAGGCATGGGAGCGCATGGCGATCTGTCCTGGTTGGAGGCGATAACGGAACAGGCTCGCGGTCTTGGCCGGCCGTCGCGCGAGCAAGCTCTCGCGGTGTTGGCCGCAGAAGAAGACGTGTTGTTGGACGTGGTGGCCGCGGCGGCGAGGGTGCGCCGGGCCTTCTTCGCCAACCGCGTCAAGCTCAACTACCTGGTGAACATGAAAAGCGGGCTCTGCGGCGAGGATTGCTCTTATTGCTCTCAGCGGCGCGGGCCCTCCACGGGGGTACTGCGCTACAGCTGGCTCGACCCAGAGGCAGCGGCGAAGGAGGCGGAGATGGCTGCTGAACGTGGCGCCAAGCGGGTCTGCCTCGTGGCCAGTGGAAGGGGCCCGACGGAGCGCGACCTCGACCGGGTGTCGAGCACGATCGCTGCCGTGCGTGCCCGCCGGCCCGAGCTGGAGGTCTGCGTTTGCGTGGGCATCCTCGGGCCCGGCCAAGCCGAAAGCCTGCGTTGTGCCGGTGCCGACGCGTACAACCACAACCTCAACACCGCAGAGTCCCGGTACGGGCAGATCTGCACCACTCACGGCTTCTCTGAGCGCGTGAGCACCGTGCGCTCCGCCGCAGATGCCGGCCTCTCTCCTTGTTCGGGCGTGATCGTTGGGATGGGGGAGACCGACGAGGAGATCGTGGACGTGGCGTTCCGCCTGCGAGAGCTGGAGCCAGAATCCGTGCCGGTCAATTTCCTCATGCCGTTCCCGGGTACCCCCCTCGCCGGGCGTAACGACCTCACGCCGGCCAAGTGCCTGCTAGTGCTCGCCATGTTCCGGTTCGTGTTCCCTGATGTCGAGGTCCGCATCGCCGGAGGCAGGGAGATGCACCTGCGGAGCCTGCAGCCCCTCGGCCTCCACATCGCCAACTCGATCTTCCTCGGTGACTACCTGACCTCGGAGGGAGCGCCGGCGCAAGACGACCTCCAGATGATCGCGGACGCCGGCTTCGTGGTCGAAGGCCCGGGTGAGTCGACCCTCCCGCCGCACCGCCGCCCAGCCGTGCCGGCGCTTCGCCGGCGCGGCCCGGGGAGCGAACTGCCCTCCAATGCCTGAGCGAGGTCCCTCCGCAGCGGCGCCTTCGGGACGTCCTTGGCGCTTAGCCGGCGCCCGGCCGTCTAGTGCCGACTGCCTCGGGCGCGCCGGGCGCGTCGCGCACGGGGAGGCCGAGCGGCGCGGCGCTCCTTGACGCCCTGCGGCCCGCTGGGCTGGCTGGCTGGGGAGCGGAGAGCGTCACGACTATCCGGGTGCCACCGTCAGGGCGTGTCGGCGATTCGGCGACCACCCTGCCTCCCATCGCGGTGACCAGCTCCTTTACGATCGCTAGGCCGAGCCCGGAGCCGAGCTTGCGCGACGCTGCCGAAGAGGACTGGTACAGCCGCTTGAACACGTTGTCCAAGTCTGCAGAAGGGATGCCCGGCCCGTCGTCCTCGACGGCGAGAGTGGGCTCGCTGGTCCCCGGGGCGTAGCCGGTCACAACGGTGACCCGTTGCCTCGCGTACTTGAGCGCGTTTTCCACGACGTTCGCGACGACCTGGCCCAGGCGGTCGGGGTCGGCGTAGCAGAGAACGGAGGTGGGACGGCCGGCGGCGGCGAGCTCGATCTGCAGGCCGAGCGAATCTGCTGCTGGCTGGAAGGCCTCGACGGTGCTGTTGGCCACCTCGAAGAGGTCGATCTCGGTGCAGGACAGGCCGAATGACCCGGCCTCAAGTTTTGCCAGCTCGAGCAGGTCCCCTACCAGGCGTTCAAGGCGCCTGGCCTCGGAGAGGACCACTGCGGCGGAGCGCGGGACGTCGTCGGTGGCCCCGTCGGCAAGTGCTTCCGCGTAGCCCCGGATGGAGGTGAGCGGCGTACGCAGGTCGTGGGACACCGACATGAGGAACTGGCGCTGTGCGCCGCGGGCGCGCGCCAGGCTGTCTGCCATCTGGTTGACGCTGTTCGCGAGAGAGACGAGCTCGTGGCCTTCTTTGGACGGCACGGGGACCCGCGCCGAGAGGTCCCCAGAGGCGATACGGCCCGTGACGGCCTCGACCTGCTGGAGGGGGCGTGCGATGCGCCGTCCGAGGCGGGTGGCGGCTAGGAGGGAGACGACCACGGTCGCCGCGGCGGCGATGGCGAACCACGTGCCGGCGCTGCCGACGCCTACGGGTGCCCGCCTGGTGAGCACGACCACCAGGTTGAAGAACTGGCACCCAGGGCATCCTGGGCCCCCGGCCGGCAGCGGGTTGGTGGTCGAAAAAAGGAGCGCAGCCCAGGCCAGGCTCCCTCGGTGCCCTTTCACGGGGATGCTTGCTATGAAGCCTTCCTTGGAGACGAGCTGCTCCTGGGCGACGCCGCCGGGCAGGACCACTGGCTGCTTGGGGTCGAGGAAGTTGTAGAGGGTGGGGAGGCTGGTGCCATGCGACTGCACCCCGTAGATGGCCTCTCCTTGCAGGTTGAGGGGCTCCTTCAAGAACCTGAGCATCTGCTGGAGGACTGAGTCAGTGTTGCGGGGGTTGCCGGCGGCCACCTCCTTTTTGATCCCGTCGGCGAGCTGGTTTGCCTCCACGGCGAGCTGGGACTCGGTCTTGGAGACGCTGTTTAGCGAGGTGAGGCCGAGAGTGGCCAGGCCCGCGACGACGAGCGCGGCTACCACCAGGGCAAACATCGTCACGCTTATGCGCCGGCGCACTCAATCCTCATCCCAGCCGGTAGCCCATTCCCCACACCGTGTTGAGCGGGAGCGAATCGCCGAGCTTCTTTCGGAGCTGGCGGACGTGGGCATCTACCGTTCGGTCGTCGCCGTACCACCCTGCGCCCCAGACGCCGTCCAAGAGCTGCTGGCGGGACAGGGCGCGCCCCGGCCGTTCGGCGAAGAAGGCGAGCAGTTGGAACTCCCTCGACGTGAGCGCCACCACCTGGCCGTCGACCCTGGCTTCCCTCCTCGCCAGGTCGACCTCGACCCGGCCGGCCGAGAGCAGCTCCGGCTGTTCGACGGGCCCCTCCGAACGGCGCAGGATGGCCTTCACCCGGGCAACCACCTCCCTTGGTGAAAAGGGCTTGGTCACGTAGTCGTCTGCCCCCATCTCCAGTCCGAGGACCCGATCGACCTCGCTGTCGCGAGCGGTGAGCATGAGCATCGGGAGGGGGTTGGAGGCCCGCACTCGCCGGCATACCTCTAGTCCGTCCATGCCGCCAGGGAGGCTCACGTCGAGGATCGCCAGGCGCGGGTGCTCGCGCTGGATGGCATCCAACCCTGCTTGCCCAGTCGTTGCCTGGAGGACCCGGAAGCCCTCACGGCGCAGGTACATGTCAAGCAGGTCCGCGATGTTCGTGTCGTCTTCCACAACCACTATCGTTCCCTGGTCTTCTGCCACATCTGCCAGCTTGTCACCAAAGTGTTCCGACGGAGTGGAGGATAGGCTGCTCGGCCCCCAAACTCGGGTGTGCCTCACATGGAGGGCCCTCTACGCTGGGGTTGGATGACCACGTACCTCGACCGGATACTCGAGTGGCACCGACGGGAGGCTGAAGAGGACAGCCGCGACCTCGCTCAGCTTGTCGCGGCGGCCCGGGAGTGCCCTCCGGCCAGGGGTTTCGCGGCCGCCCTCCGGCAAGGAGAGGGTGTAGCCGTAATTGCCGAAGTGAAGCGGCGAAGCCCTTCCAAAGGCCAGCTCGCACCCGAGCTGGACCCGGCTCTCCTCGCTAAGGCTTATACAGCTGCCGGGGCGGCGTGCTTGTCGGTGCTGACGGACTCCGAGTTCTTCGGTGGGTCGCCGGTGGATCTCGCCGAGGCTCGTTCGGCCACCGAGCTGCCGGTGCTTCGCAAGGACTTCACGGTCTCGCCGGCCGATGTCTGCGATGCTCGGATCATGGGGGCCGACGCGGTGCTCCTCATAGTCAGCGCCCTCACAGATGGCGAGCTGGCCGAGTTGCTCCAGCTGGCGCGCGAGGCCGGGATCGAAGCTCTCGTCGAGGTGCACGACGAAGCCGAGGCCGAAAAGGCACTGTCTGGGGGTGCGCAGTTGGTCGGCGTCAACCAGCGCGACCTCTTCACGTTCGAGGTTGACAGCGCGCGGGCGGTGCGTGTCGGCTCGAGCCTCCCTGCCGGCGTCGTCAAGGTGGCGGAGTCGGGCATCCGTACGAGGGGGGATGTAGAGCGGCTGGGGGCGGCGGGCTTCGACGCGGTCTTGGTGGGCGAGGCACTCGTCACCGCGCCCGACCCCGGGGCGGCCCTCGCCTCGCTCCTGCGGTGATGATCATCAAGATCTGCGGGACCACGTCTGAGGAAGATGCTCTGTTGGCTGTGGCCATGGGTGCAAACGCCGTCGGCTTTATCTTCGCCCCCTCGCCACGGCAGGTGTCGGTGCAACTAGTGGCGGACATCGTGAAGCGACTCCCGAGGGAAGACCTCCTGACCGTCGGGGTGTTCAGGGACGAGGCGCCGCGCCGCGTGGTCGAGGCTGTGTACTCGGCTGGTCTGCACGCCGCCCAGCTCCATGGGCACGAGACCCCAGAAGAGACCCGCTGGGTGCGAGAGCGTGTACCGATGGTGATAAAGGCCCTCGCGGGCGGGGACCCCCGCGTCGCTCGTGCCGCCGATTACGGAGCGGACGTCGTCATGCTGGACGCGCCGAGCCCGGGGTCGGGCAAGGTGTTCGACTGGGCCGTGGCCGGGGACCTCCCTGACGGCCAGCGCCTCCTCTTGGCGGGCGGCCTGACGCCGGCCAACGTCGCCGCTGCCGTGGCCAAGGTAAGACCGTGGGGGGTTGACGTGGCCTCAGGCGTGGAGGTTTCGCCTGGTCACAAGGACCCGATGAAGTTGAAGGCCTTTATCGAGGCCGCTCGCCGGGCCGAGGAGCGTTTGCTGGCCGAGACGGGGGCCGATGTTGTCGCCGAAGCCTCTAGCTTTAGCCCCTACGACTGGGCCGAGGACGAATGAGCGCGCGAGAGTGAGCCGGAGAGTGAGCAGTGAGCCCCTGACTCCTGAGCCAGTGCCAAACGAGCCAGTGCCAAACGAGCCAGTGCCAAACGAGCCAGTGCCAAACGAGCCAGTGCCCCAACGGACGGACGGTCCGGTCGAGCGAGACTTGATGGGAGTACCGGACGAGACCGGTCGGTTCGGGAGCTTCGGGGGGCGCTTCGTCCCTGAGGCGCTCGTGCCTGCGTGCCAGCAACTGGAGCAGGCGTTCCGGGCCGCCTGGTCGAGCCCGGCGTTCCGTGAGCGCTATCACTCGGTCTTGAGCGACTACGCGGGTCGGCCAAGCCCGCTTACCGAGTGCCACAACCTCTCGGAGCGCCTAGGGCTCCGGGTGGTCATGAAGCGCGAGGACTTGAACCACACGGGCAGTCACAAGATAAACAATGTGGTCGGCCAGGCACTGCTTACCCTCGAGATGGGCAAAGGGCGGCTGGTCGCTGAGACCGGTGCCGGCCAGCACGGGGTGGCGACCGCTACGGCGGCGGCGCTCTTCGGCCTCGAGTGCACCGTGTACATGGGCGAGGTCGACATGGAGCGCCAGGAGCTCAACGTGTTCCGCATGAGGCTGCTCGGAGCCGAGGTCCGCTCGGTGCGCTCCGGTAGCCGAACCTTGAAGGACGCCGTCAACGAGGCGCTCCGAGACTGGGTCGGCACCGTGGGGTCTACTCACTACTGCGTGGGCTCGGTGATGGGCCCGCACCCCTACCCGTGGATGGTGCGCGAGCTCCAGGCCATCATCGGCCAAGAGGCGCGCGAACAGTGCGAGCGCGTGCTCGGCGGGCCGCCAGATGTTGTGGTCGCCTGTGTGGGCGGAGGGAGCAACGCGGCCGGGACGTTTTCGGGGTTTATAGGGACAAACGCCCGACTGGTCGGGGTGGAAGCGGCCGGTGGCGCGGCGCTCGGGCCCAAGGGTGTCCCCGGCATCCTCCACGGGATGCGTTCTTTCCTCCTCCAGGACGAGTTCGGCCAGATAGAGGAGGCCCAGTCCATCTCTGCCGGCCTTGACTACCCGGGCATAGGTCCCGAGCACGCCCACTTGGCAGAGGTCGGGCGTGCCGAGTACTCATCTGCGACCGACTCTGAAGTGCTCGACGCCCTGCAGCTCCTTGCCAAGACCGAGGGCATCATCCCTGCTCTCGAGCCGGCGCACGCCCTTGCATGGCTAGTACGTGCCGCGGCGAGCGGGGAGGTACCCGCAGGCTCGACCGTGCTTCTCACGATGTCGGGGCGCGGCGACAAAGATGCCGAGCAGGTCATGTCGTTGTTGCGTGCCGCCGGTGGGACGGGGGGTGGCGCATGAGCGGGCGAGAACCCCATGATGGCCCGCGGGACCTCGAAGCCGCGCTGCGCGCCGCCCGGTCGAAGCACAAGCTGCTCGTGCCTTACGTAACCGGGGGCCTCCGCGACGATTGGGTGGAGATGGTGCTGGCGATGGCCGCTGCCGGGGCCGATGCCATTGAGGTAGGGCTTCCCTTCTCGGACCCGATGATGGACGGCCCGACCATCCAGGAGGCTTCCCACCTCGCCTTGGAACGAGGAAGCACGCCGGCGTCGGTCCTTTCCGCTTTGCGAGGGCTGGACGTGGGGGTGCCGCTCGTCATCATGACCTACGCGAACATCGTTGTGCGGGCCGGGACCAGGCGTTTTGCAAGCGAGCTTTCTGCGGCGGGTATCAGCGGTGCAATTGTGCCAGACATGCCTCTCGAGGAATCTGGGCAGTGGGAGCGCGATGCCGCATCCCAAGGGGTCCAGACCGTTCTCCTGGCCGCTCCGGTCACCCCCGACGACCGCCTCGCCGTCCTCTGCGAGCGTTCGCACGGCTTCATCTATGGCGTCAACCTGATGGGCGTGACGGGGGAGCGCCCCAGTCTCGCTTCCAGCTCGGGCGTTCTCGCCCGGCGGCTGAAGGCTGCTACAGACAAGCCAGTCGTGATGGGCTTTGGGATCTCCGGCCCAGACCAGGCGGTGGCGGCATCCCAGGATGCGGACGGCGTGGTGGTCGCTTCGGCGCTAATGAGGACGGCCATGGACGGCGCACCGCCCGATGATGTGGGTAAGCAGGTTGCCGCGATCCGGGCAGCCCTGGACGGGGCGGGGCACGAGATGAGTAGTCCCAAGGGATAGCCGAGGCTGGACCGGCGTGGTAACCACGTGGCCACACGCCCAAGAGACGTCCAAGAGAGCCTTGAGCTCCCTTCATGAGCGCGGAGCCGTTTTTCCCCTGGGACTTCCCCGTGTCGGGGGCAAGGAGGTGAAGCCCGGGGAGAACTGAGCGGAGAAAGCGTGAAGCACGCTTGCCCCCGATGCCTGAACAGCCTGGGGTGGCGAGCTACAGACCTAGGGCCGGTAGTGGCAGGGCACATCTTCCGGTGTTCATGTCGCTCGAGAGCGATTGGCGCCACGTGGTGGCGACGCCGGCGATGCGAGCCTGCGAGCGGCGCTGGTGGGACGTCGAGCCAACTTTGCAGGGGCTTGTCGCAAAAGACATCGTCGAGCAGGTTCAATGGGAGCCCTACTCGCCCCTTCCACAAGGGGCAAGGTTGCTTTCCGCGCTCCTGCGAGTGGCTTCCTGCCGCGCCGCGTCTCGATGCCTCGTGCAGGCGCTGCTGCCCCGTTTGAGGATGGAAAATGTCTACACGCCGACTTTTGGCCACGGGGTGGGCGGGAGCTGGCGCTGCCCTGCCGACACGGCGGCCGATTTCGTCGCCGAGTGCTTCACTGCGATCCGGCGCCACGCCGGGGAAGACCGCCCCGACGTGTCGAATCTGGTCGTAGGCGAGGCAGCGCGCCGGCTGCGCACCGCCCGCCAAGCAGAGCGGCGTCACGAGTCGAGGACCGTCGTTCTTGGTGCGGGCCATGTCCCCCAGCTCTCGTGCGGGTTGCTGAGCGCTAGGTCGGAGGCGGAATGGCTCGCCAGTGCCGTCGTTGAAGCGCTTCGGGTGGGTCGGCTGAGCGGGCAGCAGGCAGCGCTCCTCTACGCGACGAGGGTCCAGGGTCTGGCGGCGAGCGAGGTCGGCCGCCGGCAGGGCCTGGCGCCAAAGGCCGTCTACCACGCTCTGTCTAGGGCAGAGCAGGCGCTGCTTTCGAGGGCAGCATGACCGCCTCCCGTTCCGTCGTCTCCCGTTCCGTCGTCTCCCGTCTTTTCTCCACGGCACCCCTCGGAGACCAGCGAGACCGGCACGGGTTCGCGTCCCGTCGCCAGCTCGTCCACGAGGCTTCCGTCAAGGCGGCCCGACGGCGAGCCCCCCAGACCCGTCCCTCTCTTGCAGGTTCCCGGCTGTCCGCCGTGCGCGCCGAGGAGGTGGGCTACCCGCTCGGGAGGGCTCACCCGAGCGGGGTAGAGCTCTGGCCGAGCTGGGAGGCATCGCTCCGCCTCGTCGCCCCGCCCGGTGAGGGCAAGACCTTCCGAGTGCTGGCGCCGATCTTGAGGCAGCACCCCGGGCCAGTGCTCGCCACTTCTACCAAAGCCGACCTGTTCGAGCTGACGACCGTTGCCAGGCAGCGCTATGGCCCTGTGCTCGTGCTGGACCCAGACGGGCTCGCCCCCGCTGCCCTGCCCGTCCGTTGGTCGCCGGTTGCAGGTTGTCAGCGTAGCGAGGTGGCCGAGCGGCGTGCTTCTGCATTGCTCGCAGCAGGGGCGGACGACGGGGACGTCCAAAACGGCGCCTTCTTCAGAGACTCTGCTCGTGACTTGCTGAAGGCCTATTTGCACGCCGCTGCCATCGCTGGGCTCGATGTACGTGCCGTCCTCGAGTGGTCGCGGCGGCCCGAGGACACGACGCCGAGGGAGGTGCTCACCTCGTCTCCTTTCGCAGCACCGGGGTGGGCGGATCTGGTGGAGCTCCACACGGGCGGGGCCGCCGAGACGACTTCGGGGGTCTTGCGGTATGTGGCTAGGGCACTCGCCTGTTTCAGCCACGAGGCCGTCACTGAAGCATGCTCGCCCCCACCGGGAGAGGAGCTCGACATCGAGCAGATCCTGGCGGCGCGAGGCAC
>JAJZYO010000019.1 GCA_021798075.1 Actinomycetes bacterium | reverse complement strand
CAAAGGTACGTGCCGACCACCCCGTACCCGGTACCCGGTCATCAAGAAGACCGCCTAAACAGCCCAATCAGGGTTTAATCGCAAGCTTAGAGACCGCGACGGCAACCTTCGAGCCACCAGGCCAAGCCGACCAGTCCCGGGCCGGTGTGGGCGACCATGACGGGGGAGAAAGAACTTACGAAGGCAGTCTCCACGTCTGTGCGGGCAACCACCTGAGCGAGGAGCCCCTCGGCCGCGGCTTCGTCCATGGCATGGAGCGCCGCTACGTGGACGGCGGGGCCGGTCTTGGCACAACGAGCAAGGTCGCTGGCAAACGCGTCCACAATGCGGCGGTAGGCTTGCTCCTCGCTACGGGCGGGCCGGAGAGGCCGGGCTGTCCCCTCTCTGAACTCGAAAAGCGGGTGGAGCCCGAGCCACCTCGCCCCCCAGGCCGCCGACCCCGGCACCCGCCCTCCACGCGCCAGGTGCTCGAGAGAGGGCAGCGTGGCGAGGAGCCTCGCTTCCCGGGCCGCGCGCTCGGAAGCAGCGACCACCCCTCGGAGGGCCAAGCCCGCTCGCGCCGCTTTGGAGGCGGCCACCACGGCCAGGCCCTCGGCCCCGGCGGCCGTCCCCGTGTCCACGACCGCCACCTCCCTTTCCCCTTCCAGGAGCTTCGCCGCCAAGCGCGCGGCTTCGTAGGAGCTGCTCATCTGCCCCGAGACGGTGAGGATGGCCACGCCAGAGCCCGTGTCGGCGGCCTCGACGGCTTGGGCGAAGTCGCCTGGGCCTGGGCCCGAGGTGCTGAGGCCCTCACCCAGGCGCGACAGCACCTCCTCCATCGGGAGATCCCCGTCCCGGTAGGCCGTCGCGCCGACCGTCACCCACATGGGGACGACCGTGACGCCCCACTTGGCCGCCAGTTCCTCCGGGAGGGACGACGCACTGTCAGTGACGACGCCTACAGCCAGCTGGCCGTCCCCTCAACCCTACTGTCGCGGTCGAAAAGGAGCCGCCACAGGTACACCACCGGCCGCCCGGGAGCCGGCGCGGCGTTGCCTGCGAGCCGCTTGACGAGCATCGGTGCGACCACGGCCGCAGCCGCCGCGGCCCCGGCCGGGCCATGCACCCGACGCGCCACCGGCACGACCAGGACGTCGGCCGCCAGAGAGCCTAGCGCCGTCTCTCCCCCCAGCCTCCCTGCGACCAACCCGCCGAGCAGCACGGCGGTACCCACCGGCGCCGTCACGAGGAGCGCTCCCATGGCGGGCGAGATGCCCCGGCCACCGGCGCCCCCGAGCCAGGGGGACCAGTTGTGGCCGATGACGGCGCAAGCGCCGGCGAGCGCGGCCACGAGCGGCCGGCGCGGCCCGGCGACCGCGGGGCCGACGGCGCCCTTGGCCACCTCGAAAAGCCCGGTGAGCATGAGCGGCCCGACGCCCGCCACGCGCGCGAGCGCCGTACCCGAGACGGTCCCGTGGCCCACGTGGCGCAGGTCGACCCCGGTACGCCAGCGGGCCATCAGGTTGGAGAAGGGCACCGACCCGACCAGGAACCCCGCGGCCAGCGCGGCCGGCGCCCGGAGGTGTGCCACCCGAAGCCGGGCCTGGCGGGGACCCGAGCCCGTCTTCACGCCTGCGAAGGTTACAGGACCGACCGGAAGGCTCATTGCAGGTGAGCAAGCCCCACGGGTGCCGTACTGTTGAACCAGTGGCACATGAACGACGTTAAGGAGCACAGATGGCGACGCTGCTCATCGTCCTGGTGGTCGTATGTGCCCTGGCTATAGGTGTACAGATGGCGCGCGGCTTCTGGTCGAGGACGCGCTCGGTGCACAGGCACCGCCAAGCGCTCGAGACTCTAGCGGACATCACGCAGTCTGCCAGCGGCGCAGCACCCTCAGAGGTCGGTGAGGGCGCTCAGCACCAGGCGCACGTGCGGCTGCTCAGCCCGGCCGGCGATACCCGATCGAGCGAAGCCGCGGCCCTCCCTCCGCCCAAGCCGCTCCCGCCGTCTGTGCACGCCAACCAGTCGCCGTTCCGCCGGCCATCGCGCGCCGGGCGCGGCGCCGAAGGCGGCACCCAGGCCGCCTTGGCGGAGCCCGGCCAACTGCACGGCCGGCCCGCAGCTAAGGCGGCCCCGGTCGCACCGGCGATTACCCCCCCGACCGGGCCGAGCGGCGAGGACGACATCCCCGACGAGGACGTAACCCGGGTCATACCGGGCCTCACCCCGCCGCCCCCGCCCAAACCGCGCGACGAGCCGACGAGGCCGGTGCCTGTCATCAGGCCGCACGTGTTCTACTTCGACGACCTGTCGTCTCGTGCCGGCGCCACCAAGGCCAGCGCCGGCGCCGCTCCGGGCGCGAGCGACGAAGCCGAAGCCGGTGGTAAAGGTGCTGGCTCAGGGGAGACCGACGCCCGGCGAAATGCCGGCCGCCAGCGACGGCTCGCAGCCCAGGCGCTGGTCGCCGCCTCGGTCGCCTTGGTGGTCGCCGCCGGCGCGGTGTACGTCGCAATCGGGGGCCGCTTCCACCTGTCGGGGCAGGCCAACGGGCCGAGCACCGCCGTCTCGTCGGCGAAGTCCCGCCCCACGACGCCACCCACGAGGGGGGCGGCGGCTACCACCCTGCCTCCAGCCGCCACCACGACGTCCTCCCCGGTGACCACGACCACCACGACCCCCACGACCCTGCCCAAGCCCGTCCAGTTGCTGTCGGCCGGCGGGGGGACGGACACTTACCAGCTCCATTCCAAGACCGCTTCCATAGTCGTAAAGGCCACTGGGCCGTGCTGGGTCGAGGTGCGTGTCGGAGGGCCGGCGGGACAGGTGGCGACCGAGGAGACGCTCCAAGCGGGCCAGCAGGCCAAGGTCATCGGGCCGGCGTGGATCCGCCTCGGGGACCCCCCTTACGCCTCCCTCCTGGTCGACGGCACGCCGACCACCGTCCCCGGCTCCAAGTACGGGGTGCCGATCAACCTCGACTTCACTGTCAGCTAGCACTCGATCGAGACGACCTCACGACCGAGCTATGAGGTTGTCGCTTTAGGCCGGTCCTACGGCGTCCCAGGTCAGCACCAGCCGGCGGGCGGCGCGCGCCTCGTCCGCCCGGCCCACCGGCGTGGCGTGGGGCGCCCCGGCCGCAACCTCCGGGCCCTCCCTCGCGATCTCCACGAGGGCGTCGGCCAGGGCGGCGACGGTCTGGGGGCTCTCGGTCTCCGTCGGTTCGATCATGAGCGCTTCGGGCACGACCAGGGGGAAGTAGATGGTCGGGGCGTGAAAGCCCTTGTCCAGGAGCCTCTTGCCCACGTCGAGCGCCCGTAGCGCTCCGGCGGCGCCCGGTGCGTCCTTGGTCGAGACCACGACCTCGTGCATGGCGCGACGGTCGAAGGGCACGGTGTAGGTGCCCCGGAGCCTGGCCAGCAACCAGTTGGCGTTGAGTACGGCCACTTCCGACACCCGCCGGAGGCCGTCGGAGCCGTTGGAGAGGATGTAGGCCCACGCCCGGACCAGGGCCAGGGCGTTGCCGTGCCAGCCGTGCGTGCGGCCGATCGAACGAGCCGGGCCGTCCCAATAGAACGTCCCGTCGTCGGCGCGCGCCACGACCGGGCCGGGCAGGAACTCGGCCAGCCGGGCGGTGACCGCCACCGGCCCCGCCCCTGGGCCGCCCCCGCCATGGGGCACGGCGAAGGTCTTGTGCAAGTTGAGGTGGACTATGTCGAAGCCCATGGCCGCCGGCTTCGTCACCCCCATGATGGCGTTGAGGTTGGCGCCGTCGTAGTAGAGGAGCCCGCCGGCGTCGTGGACCAAACCGGCAACCTCGGCGATGTGCTCCTCGAAGAGCCCCAACGTGTTGGGGTTGGTGAGCATGATCCCGGCCACGTCCGGGCTCAGGTGCCGGCGCACGGCCTCTGGCGACACGAGGCCGCGCTCGTCGGAGGGCACGCTCACCGTCTCGTACCCGGCCAGGCTCACCGACGCAGGGTTGGTCCCGTGCGCCGAGTCGGGGATCAGGATCTTGCCGGGCGACCGGCCCTGGGAGCGGTGCCAGGCCCGCATGATGAGGAGCCCTGTCAGTTCGCCGGCGGCTCCCGCCGGCGGTTGTAGGGTCGCGGCGTCCATCCCGGTGACCCGGCACAGCGCGTCCGCCAAGGACCAGAGGAGCGCCAGCCACCCCTGCGCATGGCTCGCAGGCGTCGCCGGGTGCACGTTGGTGAACCCCGGGAGGGCGGCGG
Organism: Actinomycetes bacterium; assembly: GCA_021798075.1. The sequence continues at coordinate 8,962 of JAJZYO010000019.1, read as the reverse complement.
CCTCGTCGCAGAGCTTCGGGTTGTACTTCATGGTGCACGACCCGAGTGGGTAGGCACCGAGGTCCACCGAGTACTGCCGGTGCGAGAGGCGGGTCAGGTGGGCGACGAGGTCGCGTTCGGAAACCTCGGCGAGCGCCGGCGGCTCTGGGCGCAGCTCTTCAGCGGGGACGAGTTCCTCGGCGCTCCACTCGGGCACGCCCGTGGTGCGGAAGCTGGCCGAGCGCCTCCCGGGCACGGAGAGCTCGAAGAGGGTCGGCTCCTCGTCGTGACCGAGGAGCGGGGCGGAGGCGGCGCGGCCACCTGGTGCCGGCGCACGCGCGCTCGGTGCCGGCGCACCCGCCGCCGGCCCCCCGGGCGAGCTCACGAGAGCACCTTTTCGAGCGCCACTAGGTAGGCGTCCATCTCCGCCCGCGTCCGCTTCTCGGTCACCGCGACCAGGAGCCCCTGCCTGCCACCCGCTTCCACGGGCAGGCCGGCCAGGAAGCCCTCGTCGGCCATCCGTTCGACGACAGCCTCGGGAGCGACGGGCAGCGTGACCGCGAACTCGCGCACCACGGGGGCGGCGGCCATGGGCTCCACGCCCGGCAGGCCCAAGATCCCTTCCCGCAGGTAGCGGGTACCCCGGGCGCAGCGCAGGGCGAGCTCACGCAGGCCCCCCGTGCCGAGCCAGGCGAGCTGCACCATGGCCGTGATCGCGACCAGCGTCTGGTTGGTGCAGATGTTGGACGACGCCTTTTCTCTCCGGATGTCCTGCTCGCGGGCGCGGAGCGTGGTGACGTACGCGGCGCGGCCGGCGCTGTCGACCGTGCGCCCGACGAGCCGCCCAGGCACGCGGCGCACGTGGTCCTGCGCCACCGCCATCATCCCGAGGTAGGGGCCCCCGAACGCCATAGGTGTCCCGAACGGCTGGCCCTCGGCCACGGCCACGTCGGCACCTTGTTGACCAGGGGTGCGCAAGAGGCCCGCCGAAACCGGGTCGAAGGCCACGACCAGAAGTGCCCCCGCCTCGTTCGCGGCGGCGCGCGCCGCGCCAAGCGGGTCGATGCAGCCTAGGTAGTTGGGCGAAGCGACGACGAGCGCCGCCGGCGGTTCGCCTTGGCCGCCCTCGCCCGGGCCGCCCGCTCGTCCCCAGCGGGTCGTCCCGCCAACGAGCGGCACCTCGACCAACTCGGGGGCGCGCCCGGCCGTGAAAGTCGAGAGCACCCGCCGCCACCTCGGGTTGAGGCCTTCGCTGACCCAGACGCTACGGCGTCCCGTAGCCGCCATGGCCAGGTTCACGGCCTCCACCACCGCCGTCGCGCCGTCGTAGACCGACGCGTTGGCCACGGGCAGGCCGGCCAAGTGGGAGACCAAGGTCTGGTACTCGAACAGCGCTTGCAGGACACCCTGGGCCACTTCCGGCTGGTAGGGAGTGTAAGAAGTCACGAACTCGCTCCGCCCGGCCAGCGCCCGGGTAACAGCGGGGATGTCGTGGTCGTAGGCGCCGCCCCCGGCGAAGCACACGAGGCCGTCCCCCGCATTTGCCCCTGCCAGCCGGGCCATCTCCGCCGCCACATCGGCCTCCGCCAGGCCAGGGGGTAGGTCGAGGCCACCGGCCAGGCGGAGGGCGGCCGGCACGGACGAGAACAGCTCTTCGGTGCTCGACAGGCCGAGGTCGGCGAGCATGCGGGCGACCTCTTCCTCGGTGTGGGGGACGAAGTGAGCCAAAGCGGGCCTACTGGCGCCTAGCTCGCGGTCGTGGGGACTGGTGTGCCGGCAACGGACCGCCCGGCCCCGCCGGCGCCGCTCCCTGCCTTGGGCACGAAGGGGAGCTTGACGACCTTGGCGGGCAGCTCCTGGCCGCGGCCACGGACAAGGACCGTGGTACCTGGGGCCACGCCGACGGGCAGGAAGCACATGCCGATGCCCCGGGCGAGCACAGGGGAATAGTTGCCGCTGGTCAGCTGGGCGGGCGGCGCCGTCCCGGAGGGATCCGCCTCCCCGAGCGCGACCTCGTAACCCGCGCGCATCGGCTGGCGGCCCTCCCCGAGCAGTCCGGCCAGCTTCACCCTGGGCCCGGCCGCCCGCTGTTTTTCGAGCGCTGCCAAGCCCCGGAAGCCTCCCGGCTTCCCCCACGCGACGACCCAGGAAAGGCCGGCGTCGAGCGGAGTGATGCCCGGCCCCAGCTCGTGGCCGTGGAGGGGGAGGCCCGCCTCCAAGCGGAGCGTGTCCCTCGCCCCGAGGCCCGCCGGCACAGCCCCGGCCCCCACCAAGGCCTCCCAGAGGCCCACGGCGGCTTCGGCCGGTACGGCGAGCTCCACGCCGTCCTCTCCGGTGTAACCCGTGCCCGCCACCGTCACCGGCGTGGCCCGCCACGAGAGCCGGGTGACCCGGAAATGGCCCACGGACGCGGCTTCCGGGAAGGTGACTGCCAGCACCTGGCGCGCTGCCGGCCCCTGCAGGGCGATAACGGCACGCTCAGCCGTCACGTCCCTCCCCCCGACGGCCCCCAGCACGGAAGCCGTGTTGGAGGCGTTGGGCATGACGTCGAAACGTTCCTCGGCCACCCACCACGCGATCAAGTCGTCCACAACCGACCCGTCTTCGCCCAACAAGTGGGTGTACTGGGCGCGACCTGGACCGATCTTGCCCAGGTCATTGGTCAAGTTGGACTGCAGGACCCCGAGGGCATCCCGGCCCTCCAGGCGAACGGTCCCCAAATGGCTGACGTCGAAGACGGCCGCAGCCCGCCGGCAGGCCATGTGCTCCGCGAGCGTGCCCTGGCCGAACTGCAGAGGCATCTCCCAGCCGCCAAACTCCACCATCCTCGCCCCGTTTGCCCGGTGCCAACTGTGAAGAGGGCTGGCACGCAAGCCGGGGCTCATAGCGCCAAGCCTACCGGCGCGCCCCAGCGCGACTAGGAGCCGCCAGCAACGGCCGCCTCCGTGGCGGCGACAGGCCCCTCGGCGACAGGGCCCTCAGCGACTGGGCCGTGGATCTCGGTTATGGCGGCGTCCACCTCGGAGACGATCTTGCCCATACCGAGGACGATGCTGAGCACACCCTGGCCCCCGCGAAGCAGGTCGAACAGCTCCTCGCCGGAGTTGGCCAGGACGCTCTTGTCGTCCGCTATCACCAGGCTGGCACTGGCGACGCTCGTACCCGAACTGCGGAGGCACTCGATCGCCTTGCGCGTCGAGCGCAGCGAAACACCGGCGTCGAGCAGCTGCTTTATGACCTTGAGCTGGAGCAGGTCCGTGTACGAGTAGACCCGCTGGCTGCCGCTGCCACGCGCGTCGCTGATGGAGGGGCGCAAGAGGCCCGTCCGCGCCCAGTAGTCGAGCTGGCGGTACGTGATGCCGACGACCCGGCACACTTGCGGCCCCCGGAAGCCCTCGCCCAGACCGGCCGCACCTCTTCTCTGCGGCCCCGCCTCTCGTGGCGCGGGCCCTTCCGCCGCAACAGCTATTGGCAAGGGGTCCTGCTCAACCGGTCGGTGCCTCTCCATACGTCCCTCCTGGCGTGCCAACACTATCGTAGTTACAATAGTGTGTCGCCCGCCAGCGGCAATTGCAAGTACCTGGGCGCAAGTACCTGGGCGCAAGTAGATGTCGGTCGCGCCGGCCGGGCCTACTTACCGAAGTCTTCGGGCCGGATCCCCTCGAGGAACTCGTGGAACTGGGCAACCAGTTCTTCGCCTTCGGCCGTGTCGGCCTCGTCGCGCTGGGCAATGACGATGCCCTCGACGTCAAGGAGGGCCTCCTCTGCGTAGATGGTGGCGCCGGCGCGAAGCGCCAAGGCGATCGCGTCGGACGGGCGGGAGCTCACGACGTAGCTGGTGCCACCCCGGCGTAAGCGCAACTCCGCATAGAAAGTCTGGTCCTTGAGCTCGGTGATGACCACATGCTCCAGCACTACGCCCAGCTCTGCCAGCATGTCACGCATGAGGTCATGAGTCATGGGCCGCTTGGTTTGCACACCCTGCAAGGCGCCGGCGATGGCCTCCGCTTCAGGCCGCCCGATGTAGATCGGCAGCGTGCGGTCCCCGGTCGCCTCCTGCAGGAGCAGGATCGGCACGTTGGTCGGAAGCTCAACTCGAACGGCGGAGAGGTGCATCTCGACCATGGTTAGAACTTACATCCACTGCGCTGGCAGCCGGCGGCGGGCCGGTGTGCTCGGCCCTTCCCGGGCGCCTTTTTGGCACGGGTTAGCGAAGCTCGGAAAGTGCTTCGCGCAACAGCACGGCGCGCAGTTCGGCGCCGAGCGACGAAAGCTCCTCGACGGCACGAGAGGCAGCGCGGCGCGCCTCTGGGTTGCGCTGCCTGATGAGCGGCATCACTACCTGCTGCACCACGCCGGCCTCCCGTTCGGCAGCTCCTTTGTAGGCCCTGAGGTGCCTCGCCTCCACGCCGTGGCGGGCGAACGCCGCCGCCAGCCCCGCGACCACCGCGGCCTCACGTGAGTAGTAGGGCACCCCAGCCATCAGCTTTGGCGCGATGAGGCCGTAACGCTCCAGATCTTGCACGGTCTCGACGACGACCCCGGCAGTGCGGAGGAGTTCATCGAGGGAGAGTTGCTCCTCCCCGTCGCCTGCGCCTACCGATCGGCCCAACGCGGCCGGGCCAGCGGCGGAGGCAGGCGGCCCCCCGCTCCCCCGCTCGCCCCGCCGGCGCCTCCCCGCTCCCTGTGCCCTCGGCGCCGCCACCGCCTCCGAGGAGGACATGGCGCGCTGGGCAGGTTCAGGATCCCCGACGCCATCTCCCCCCTCTCCCTCGGGGGGTGGCGTCTCGCGGCTGGCCCCTGGCTCGGGCGTCGAGGGCCCGGAGGTCACCGCCAGGTCCGGAGCGGTGGGGCTCGGGCTGGCGTCGGCGGGGCCGCTGGGCGGCGGGGCCCCAGCCGCAGCCGTGCCCACCAGGCTCCCGAGACTGCGCCCAGCCCCTCCCGCCAGAGCCCCTCCCGCCCGAGCCTTTTCGGCCCGAGCCTCGCCTGCCCGAGCCTCGCCTGCCCGAGCCTTTTCGGCCCGAGCCTCGCCCGCAACGGCGCCGCCGTTTCCCTGCAGTTCGCCCGTGGCGCTGCTTGGCTCTCCGGGCTCCGCTTCGTCCAGAGGGAAGCTCCCCTGCCCCTCAAGCCTGCCCTTGATGACTTTCAACGGCAAGAAGGCATCTCTTTGCTGGCGTAGCACCCACCGGAGCCGCTCGATGTCCTCCTCGTAAAACTTTCGGTAGCCCGAGGGGGTGCGCTCGGGGTCGACCAATCCCTGGCTCTCCAGGAAGCGGATCTTGGAAATGGTCACGTCGGGGAACTCGTCTTGGAGGAGCGAGAGCACCTCGCCGATCGACAGGTGGGAACGGCCGGCCAACTAGAGCGCCCCCCCGCTCAGGAAAAGCAGCCGGAACCTTCCGACCTGCAGTTCGTCGCCGCTCGAAAGGGGGGCGTTCTCGATGTTGCGGCGGTTCAAGTAAGTGCCGTTCAACGACCCGACGTCGTGTGCCCAAAACGTGCCGTCGCTGTGGCTCACCTCTGCATGGCGGCGCGAAACGGTGATGTCGTCCAAGAAAATGTCGCTGTCGGGGTGCCTGCCGATCGTCACTATGACCGAGTCCTCGGGGGACAGCACGAAGCGCGAGCCGGCCCCGGGGCCACGCGTCACCACCAAAACCCCTCCCCCGGACGGCACTCCGTGGAGGAGGTCGCTCGGCTCGAGCTGGAAAGGTTCACGCGCCTCACCCGGTACCACCACCACGGCGGGCAGCGCCGTGGTCGTCGGCTCAGGCTCGGTGCGGGCGCGCTCCAAGCGCGCCCCGCAGGAGGAGCAGAAGTTCGCCCCCGGGGGGTTGACGTGCCCGCAGCGGTTGCAGTACAAGAGCGCCCTCTACGCCTCTATGAGCTTGCGGTACCCTTCGGCACCCATCAGCGAGCCGAACGCTTCGGCCGACGCCGGTTTGATGAGGCAAATCCAGCCCTCACCGTAGGGGTCCTCGTTGACACGCTGAGGCGAGTCCACCAGCTCGCTATTGACCTCCACTACCGTCCCGTCCAGCGGGGCGAAAACGTCGGACACCGACTTGGTGGACTCTAGCTCGCAGAGCGGCTGGCCAGCGGACGCAGCTACGCCGGGCTCGGGCAGCTGCACATAGACGATGTCGCCCAGCGCATCCTGGGCGTAATCGGTTATGCCGACCCGGACGTGGTCGCCCTCCTGGCGGCACCACTCGTGGTCGGAGCTGTAGCGCAGATCCTCGGGGACGTTCACGCGCTTAGACCATACTGTCCTCTGGCCGACCGTGCTCGCTCGCCCGCCCGGGCCCCTGAGCCCGGGCTCCTCCCCGAGGCGGGGGCCCCAGCCCCACCCGGGGCCGTTTTGCTCGCTCGCCCGCCCGGGCCCCTGAGCCCGGGCTCCTCCCCGAGGCGGGTGTCAGGGCTTGCCGCCGAGCTCGACTGCCTTCACGATGAGCAACAGCACGGCTACGACCAGGTAGCTGCGAAGGGACCACATGACGACCACCCGTGAGCGGGACCACGGTGGCCGGCCGAGGAGGGCGAGGGGCTTCATCCGCCAAGTGGCCCGCTCCGGCGGGGGCGGAGCGGCCGCTCCCACCGCAGCGGCTCCCACCGCAGCGGCTCCTTCCGGAGCGGCTCGCTCCGGCCGGCGCAGGCCGAAGTACACCCCGGCCGCCCCGAGCGCGACGGCCAGGGCGACGCCGAGCACCGCCGACAGGGTGGCCACGTTGACCCCCGGGAGGGCGGTGCTCACCACCAGGATGAGGGACATCACGAGCAGGACGCCGATGATCAGGCTCGCCACGGCGTTGAGCCAGGGCCGGTTGACCCATGGCCCGAGCACCTCGCGGTCGTTGCAGAGCAGGAGCAGGAACACCGACGCCGAGGGCAGCAGCACGCCGGCCAGAGCTTGCACGGCGAGCGTGATCGTCCCGAGCGGGGCGCCCGGTATGAGCACGATGCCGGCGGCCACCGCCACCAGGCCGGCGAAGCTGGCATAAAAGCCCTTGGCCTCAGAGAAGCGGCGGTGCAACGAGTGGTGCGCCCCGAAGAAATCCCCGAAGGCGTAGGACGTGCCCAGGGTCACCGCCGCCGCCCCGATGATCGACGCGTTGAGCAGCACCAGGGCATAGAGCGCCCCCGCGCCGTGGCCGAGGGAGGCGCCAAGGGCAGTCGCGACCGTACCAGCGTCGACGAAGCCCCCGTGGTAGCGAGTACCCGAGAAGGCAGCCGCACAGGTGACGACCATGAGCACGGCGCCGGTCACGGTGACGAGGCTGCCCAGCACTGTGTCGGCTCGCTCGTAATTTACCCACCGGGGCGTTATGCGCTTATCGACGATGTTCGACTGCTGGAAAAACAGCTGCCAAGGGGCGACCGTCGTGCCCACGATCGAGATTATGAGGAGCACGGCCGTCGACGTAGCCCCACCGGCGATCCCCGGGACGACGAGGCCATGGAGCAACGGCCCGCCGTGGGGATGGCTGAATATGGCAAGCGGTATGACGAGGAAATTGGCGGCAACAAATACGAGCATGAAACGCTCCCAGCGCCTGAAGCTCCCGCTCGCCGTCATCGCCACGAGCCCTCCCCCGGCGAGCGGCACGGACAGGTACTTCGAAATGCCGAAATACCCGAGCGCGAGGTCGACCCCGATAAACTCCGTGACTATCGTCAAGAAATCGAGCACGAAGAGGTCCCCCACGGAGAACCACCCCCAGAAGCGGCCGAAACGCTCCTTTATCAGCCGGGCGTGGCCTACACCGGTGACTGCGCCGAGGCGCACGACCATCTCCTGGTTGACGACGAGCACCGGGATCAAGAGCGGGAGCACCCACAGCAAGCTGTAACCGTAGTTTTGGCCCGCCTGCGAATAGGTGGCGACTCCACCCGCGTCATTGTCGCCCACCATTACGATTATCCCAGGGCCGATTATGGCGGCGAGAGTGAGGAGCCGGGCGCCCCAGCCCCGCCGGGCACCTGTGTCTTGCTGGCGGATCGTGCCGAGCGCCCCGCGGATGTCACCTACATGGGCTTCGTCGAGCACTGCCGCCTGATCGGCCCCCGGCAGTGCAGATGGAAGCGTTTTTTGGGCCATGGCCGGTGACCTCCCGGGCTCGTGGGCTGACGTGTGGCATACGTTGTCCGGCGCACACGTCCGCCCCGGGCCCGGCTACACCACCATGGCCCGTGCCAACGTGCGCGCCTCGGGTTGGTGAGGCGACCCTCTGTCGGCGCTCAGTTCGGCTCCTTCGCTATACGGACTACTGCCAGCCCCCGTGCGGCAGCCACCGCGCGTCGCCAACGACTACCAGGGGCTCGCCCCTGCCCCCCGGTTACAACAGGAGGCAACGGGCACCAACGATGCTACCACAGCGCCCGGCAGACCTGGCCGGAGAGGTACGGGGAGGAGGCTATTCGGGTGCAACCATGCCGTACTGGCGGCGCCACCCCGACGGGAGCATCGTCTCCAGCACGTCGTCGACGGTTATCTGGCCGAGCATGCGCCCATCGGCGCCGACCACAGGTGCCACGGCGAGGTTGTAGTCGCTCATCTTGCGGACTACTTCGTGGATATCGGCGTCGGGTGAGAGCGTCGCCGGCTCCTCGCGCGTCGCGACGGCAACGCTCGCGCCCGGCTGCGCCCGCAGAAGGTCGACTACGAGGGCCGTGGCCTCTAGGCGCCCGCCCTCGCCGGTGACGAACACGACCCCCGACGCCTCCGGCGGGCTTGTCGACTTGCGTACCGCTTCGAGAGCGTCGGAGACGGTCGCGGTTGCCGGTACTGACACGAAATCGGGGTTCATGAGGCCCCCGGCCGTCTCCGGGTTGTAGCTGAGCAGCGCGCGCATCTTTGCCTGGGCCGGCAAAGGCACCTTCTCCAGGATCGGCAGCCGCCGCTCCTGGTCGAGCTCGGTGAGCAAGTCGACGGCGTCGTCCGGGCCCATGGCGGAGAGCAACCTGGCGGCCTCTTCGTCGCTGC
>JAJZYO010000018.1 GCA_021798075.1 Actinomycetes bacterium | reverse complement strand
TGCGCCACCCCGGAAGAAGGGGAACTCGGGGAGCACCCGCTGGTAGACAGCAGCGAACCCTTTGGCGAAGTCCGGCGGCAACGACATGACGTTCCAAAACAGCGCGCAGCGGCCGCCCGGCCGAAGCACGTCGGCCGCCTTGGATGCCCCGAGGACGGGATCTACCCAGTGCCAGGTCTGTCCCGCGATCACGACGTCGAAGGTGCGCCCCGCGGGGTCCCAGTCCTCGAACTTTGCGATCTCGACTTCGAGACCGCTGCGACGGGCGAACTCGGCCATCTTCTCGTCTGGCTCGACGCCGAGCACTCGGCACCCCTCCTGCAGGAACGGCCGGGCGGAGATGCCCGTGCCGGTCCCGACGTCGAGGAAGTCGCGCCCTGGGCTTGCCGCGAGGACCGCATCGACCATGGCTTTCGGGTAGGTGGGACGCGTCCGCTCGTAGCGCTCGGCTTCGCTCCCGAACGATTCAGCGATCTGGCGGGCGTGATGCGGTTCCCTCGCAGAGAAGGGGCCAGGCTCCGGCGGTATAGTGGTCATGCGCCCACTATAGTGGGCGCATGACCACTTAGGCCAAACGTCCAAGAGAAAGAAAAGCAGTGCCAACCGGGGTCCACCTCAAAAATGCGCGAGAGCTGCTCTTCAACGCTGCCGAACGGGTGCTGCGCCGAGACGGTGTGAGTGGGCTGACGAGCCGCGCTGTCACCACGGAAGCGGGCGTGGCAAAGGGCGTGATGCATCGCCACTTCGTCGACTTCGATGCCTTCCTTGCCGAGCTCGTACTCGATCGGGTCGCCCAGCTCGACGGTCCGATGGCCGCGATTCGCGAAGCCGCCGGCACAGGCACCGTTGCCGACAACCTCGTCGACGCGTTGACAGCGGTGTTCAGCCCGCTCGCCGTGGCGATCGTGGCGCTGGTAGTCACCCGCGAGGGCCTGCGCGCCCGCTTACGTGAGGCGGGGGCCGCCCGCTTCCCGCTGATCGCGGAAGGGTCCGCGGCGATCACCGCCTACCTGGCCGCGGAACAGGCACTCGGTCGCGTCGCTGACTCTGCCGATATTGCAACGCTCTCTCCCACGCTGATCGGGGCGACCCACCTCCTCTTCACCGACCGGGAAGGCGGCCCGCCGGGCGCTGAGGCGCTCCACAAGCTCGTCATAGGCGTCTTGCATGGCGCCGCGTAGCTAGAGCTTCGCAGTCGACGCACAGCCCCGCGCTGCCAAGGCCGTCGTTCAGCGATCGTCCCGGCAAGTAGCTCGGGAGCTCCGCGGTGGTGCTGGCCGCGCTGCGCCAGGGCATCGTCGTCGACCCGGACCGTGGCCCCTTCGGCGGCCTCCCCGAACGCCTGCGCCCCGACAACGGCCTCGAGTTCGCTGCGAAGGCGATCGAGCGCTCGTGCGCGGCGCTCGGCATCGAGTGCAGCGAAAAGAGCCCAAGCAGGCTCGGCTGGGTCCTGCGTGGTCAGGGAGGTGGGGTAGCCGACAAGCGTAGGGTGACCTCTGGCCTGTAGCGGGAAGGGCGATGTCACAACTTGAGGCCAGGATCGCAACTAGAGGACATGAGCATAGAGACAACAGCACTTGCGGTGCCGGTGCGAGAGCGACCGATTGCCGCAAGGGCACGATCGCGTGGCATGCCGCCGAGCTCGCTGCTCGAGCGAACTGGCTACCGCTGCCGCTACATCGCGCACATCGACAAATGCCCCCCATTCCCAATACGGCTCCCATTCCGAGCGAGGGTCTAGCCTTCTTCGGCCCTCGATCCTGCGGTAGTACTCAGGCTGCCAGACCCACACGGGGCGGAAGGAGATACTCGGAATGCCCGACCTCGCGCTGAAAGTCTCGCACATGTCTTCGGAGAACCGCTTGGAGAGCCCATAAGGACGCTTTGCGCGTCGGGGGTCATTGTCGTCCACGGGGAAGTAGTCCGGGAACCCTTCCCCCTCGGCGGGCCCGAACCCCAGTGCCGGGGCGGCGTGCCGGCGTGCAGGGCGCTTCGTTGTCCACGCGAGCCCGAGCCAAGGCGGCGTGGCACGGCTGCTTGCCGAGGTCCTCATGGCCCTCGGCAAGCACTGGGACCGGGCGTCCGAGCGCGGGGACGCCACCGGCGCCCAGCTGGTGAGCGCGTGGCTTCGCGCCGAGCAGGCGAAGGAGCTGACCGTGCTGCGGGCCCACCAGGTCCGCGGGGCGGCGCTGCGGTGGCTGTTGGGCCTAGCGGCTTCCGAAGGCCTCCTGGTCAGGCTGGTGAGCCCCGAGCCGCTCGGCGGCTCCTCCCCCTGGGGAGCAGCCCCTGTGCCCACTGCCATTTTCGCTGGGATCACGGCCATTTTCATCGGACATCCCACTGCCATTTTCGTCGGGATCTACAGCTTGATAGAGCCGATTGGCCCTATCACTGGTCATCTATCTCGAGCAATGATCAGGTAGGTCAGTGGCCGGTTGCTATGAGTGATCCCGAACGCTTGTCGGTCGCGTGCTAGTGGACGCGATGTTCCCTCGGATGCGGTTTGGTGGCATACGGCACACGGGCGCGGGGCAATCGGACGTCCCATTTGTTGGTCGATCGACGGAACTGCGTGAATTGAGCGCGCTCGCCTCCACGGTCGCACATGGAGGTCCCGTTGGAGCCGTGGTCGTCGGGGCACCCGGCCTGGGGAAGTCAAGGCTCCTCGCCGAAGCGCTTCGAGCGTTTGTGTGGCCTTATCTTACAGTACAGGGCTACCAGAATGCCCGCGATATCGCCCTCGGGGCGGCCGGAGGACTGCTGCGAGAATTGAGCCGGGTTCCTGGCGTCGGTGAGCGGCTCGACGCTCTTCTGGTCGGTAAGGCGGAAGGGCCAATGGCATCCGAGTTCGTCCGCCTGTTCGAGACGGCATTCCGTTGCGTGTTGGAGGTGGGCCCGCTGGGCATCGTCGCCGACGACCTGCAGTGGGCTGACCGGGAGACGCTCTCGCTACTGCACTATCTGGTCGTCGCAGCCAACAGCGCCCGGACGCCTCTGTTCGTGCTTTGCGCCAGCCGACCGGCACCAGAGTCAACGTCTTTCGCCGCTCAGTGCGCCGACGCCCTCCCGGCCGAACGCTTCACGCAGATCGAGCTCGGGCCGCTCGACGAGTCTGACGGCGTCCAGTTGCTGAACACCCTGGCGCCTGGGCTCGGGTTGAGCCGTGCTACGGAGTTGTGGCACCGGGCGTCGGGGTCGCCGTTCTGGATGGCCGCGCTTGTCGCTGACCACGCGTCTGGAGACGACACTCGCCGCTCCCCGCAACACGTCATCCACACACGCTCCGCCAACCTCGGCATGGATCCAGCAGCAGTATTCGCGCTTCTCTTGGTGGCAGCCCAACCACTCAACGCGGACGGCATCGGCGAGTTGTTGGAGTGGCCGGACGACCGAGTGAGGGGCGCAGCTTTGGAGCTCGTCAACCGGGCGCTGGTGCTTCAGGACGGCACGACGCTCTCAATCGCACACGATCTGATACGCGAGACGGCGTCGCTGGAGCTCGGGGAGGACGAGAGGGTGCGAATGCACAGGCGTTTGGCTCGGTGGCTCGAAGCCTCAGCGGGTGAGAATGTTCGTCAGCTGTCGCGCGCACTGGAGCATCGTGTCGCCGCGGGTCTCGACGGGTACGATCTCGCTCTTCGGATTGCCCGCTCACCACAGCGGCGGCTGGTGGGCGACGAGGGACTGATGATGCTTGGCCAGATTGCCGACGCGGCGGGCGGTACCGAAGGACGAGTCCTGCAGAGAGCGGTGGCGGCCCTGGCTTTCGAGATCGGAAACTGGGTGACCGCGCTGGAGAGGTGGTCCGCCCTCGCCGACCGTGCTGCCTCCAGGGCGGAACGGGCTGAGGCGGCTCTCTCGGCGGCAGGGGCAGCTTTCAAGCTCGGGCGGTCCTTCGAAGTGCACGCCCATGCGGCCAGCGTCCGTGAACTGGCCGCTGGCGACCCGGTGCTGTCGATCGAAGCTGACTGCATGGACGCGCAGTCTCTGCTGTGGCTAGAAGGTCTGGCGGGAGACGCCCAGCCGCTCATCGAGCACGCTATGGCGGCATCAAGGAGTCTGGCCGAACGAGCGGGCGGGACCGCGGCTCTCGGGGACCGCGAGTGCGCGGCCTACGTCAGAGCTGTTCGCGGCAATCTCGACGCGGCGATACGCCGAGCGGATGCCAGGACGGTCCGGCACTGCGCAGAGTCGATCCAGCAGACAGCGCGAGACCCTGCCGAGGTTTTAGCCGCGGCTTCCGATGGGGTCTTCTCGATGCTGCAGTTCGAGGGGCTCCCGCGCTCCGCCGAGGCGCGCGCCAAACGGGCGCTAGAGGAATCCCGCCGGTTGACCATGCCCAGCCTCGAGATAGAAGCCACCCACTGGGTGGGCTGGATTGCCCACCACCTCGGCCGCCTTGACGAGGCATCGGACTTTCTGCGCCAGACGGTAGCGCTGGCCGAGCGGATTGGCGCCCCCCGCCGATTTACCGTGCCGCAGCTGAGAGCAGTGCTGCACGCGATTGAAGCCAGCCGCACGGACTTCCAGTCGAATATCGAGGCCCTCGAGCATCTGATCGAGACCGAAACGGGCCCCCACTTTCGCCTAGTCATCCGAACCCTCCATATCGGGCTAGTCGGCCGCTTCTCGGCCCGAAAGACAAGCGAGCTGGAATCCCTGACGGGCGCCATATCAGCCGACGCGGCGGTGGCGGGCTGCGGGCGGTGCCTTTGGGAATCGACCCTCCAAGGAGCGGAAGCCTCGGCTCGGATCGGTTCGGTCGCGGCTGCCGAAGATGCGGTAGGCCGCTGGGACGCCACCCACCCCGATCCGCGCCCTGGGGGGCCGGCCGCCCGGCGAGCCTACATCGAGGCCTTACTCACCGCCCGGCGGGACCCGGGGGCAAGCGCCACCCTGTTTGCGCGGGCCGCTCAAGCCGCCGAGCTGGTCGGCTACAGGCTTATGCGGCTGTGGATCGATCTCGATGCGGCCACCGCGGCCGCCCAGCTCGACCGCAAGGCTGCCGTCGACGCCTTCGAGCGGGCAGCCCGCGAAGCAGAGGAAATGGGCGCCCGGAGCGAGCTTCAGCTTGCCGAAGCGCGACTACGGGGCCTCGGCGTCCATACCTGGCGGAGGGGCCCGACCACCTCGTCGGCCACGCTCAGCCAGCGCGAACGAGACGTAGCCGAAGCGGTGGCCAGGGGGGCGACCAACCCGGAGATCGCCAGCTCGCTATTCCTATCCCGCAAAACCGTCGAGCGCCACGTTTCACACATCCTGGCCAAGCTCGGCGCCCGCAACCGCGCCGAACTGGCCGCGCTGATGGCGCGCAAAGATGAGGGACCTGCCGGATGATCCGCTCGAACCAGGTTCTTAGGCTGAGTTCTCGATGGGACAGTTGGTATCGCTTGTACCGGCAGATCGGGTCGGCGTGCCGATCGGTTCGATGGCCATCGAGGCGCTCGCTTGTCTCGGTGTAACGAGCGTCTCGCTGGCCGCGGACAGCCACACCACAGCCATCGTCTTTGAAGGCTGGGCGTTCGATCCTGCCAGGTCCGGCGCCGCCATTCCGGCTCTGGGCGGCTCACCGGATGACACACGAACGCTGCAGCGGGTCGTGCAGATGGCGGTCTCGGCCGCCGCAAGCCAAGGAGGAACCATTCCATGAACCCGATCAAGGCTGTACTGGCCGCAATCCCCGCGCTCGCCCTCGCTGGCGCCGCGGTTCTCGTACCGGGCGTCGCGGCCGCGGCTCCCGCCCCCACACCCAACCAGCTGACCGGTGCCGCCAACATGGCCAACGCCAACGCCCTGCCCGGGATGGCCAACGCCATGTCGGTCAACAACGGCAACGGCAACACAGGCATGTGGTGCGCCGTCTACATCACCAACGGCCTGACCTCACCTGGGGCCTGTAGGTAAACGGCCAAGGGCGAGGGCGATGGGACACTTTGGATTACGTATGGGGTGGTCGATCCTTATTAGGAAACCTTGGACACCCGCAGGCGGGGCCTGCCTGACCTCCCAGCGGTCAAGAGGTGCCACGCGGGTGCCAGTTGGGGCTGCTGACGAGAGTGGTCGGTATGTCTGCGGACTTGGCTAGCGATGATTGGTGTCACCTCTGTGGCCGCCCGCTGGCCAATGGCACATGTCCGTACTGTGATCGTCCCAGGAAACGGTGGCCCAATCGAGCAGCCCCATGGGCCCGGCACCGACGTGCCCGCTGGTTCGGTGCGGTGAGCATGGTACTGGTCACGGGCGTGCTCGCAGTGTTCGGCTTCGGTTGGTTCCTGGCCGGCCGCTCGGTTCGCCCGTCGGCGGCTGTTGTCCCGACCACGTCGGCGCCCCCAACCAGTCCGGCCAGCCAGCCGGCGACAGCGATTCGAGCACCCTCGACGTTCGAGGTTCTCGGCAACGAAATGGACGTGTTCGGCAACCGCTCTCTACGCGGGTACGCGTTCGTGATCCATACAGGATCGCAGACGAGCGATCTTCTCACCGACTACTACCTGATCGCACAGACCTACATGCAAGGAGTTGACACCGTCGACCTGCAACGGGGAGATCAGACCTTCACGGCCAAGGTCGTCGCCGTCGGCTCAGACTGCCATGTAGCGCTGTTGCGGATCAGCGGCACCTACCCATCTCTACCTATCTCGGTGGCGACGCCCAAGGCGGGCGACACCGTCACGGTAGGGGAAGCGACATCGATCACAGCGCGGCACGCTGCGGTAGTGGCATACTCCGGCACTGGCGAAGTGAGCCACCTGACATTCTCCGTGGAGGTTTCCAACGTCGATGATGGCCTTCCTGTACTCAACCCGGCCGGCCGAGTGGTCGGCATCGCGGAACCGACATCGCTATATCGCGTAAGCGGAGCAGGATTTGCCGTTCCCATACTCCAGGCATGCCGAGCGGTGGGCGCATGTTGATCTAGTAACAACCGCCTCCTCCCCCACGTGGACGCCTGGCTAGCCTGGATGTTCTGTCCTGAGCAGTTTGGCGAAACGGCCAGACAAGCCGTCGAGGCGAACGCAACCAGCAACCGCGAGGACCCGTCCAGCTCGCGAGCCAGGTGACAGAAGCGATTGCCGGCAACACAGGCCATTGCCTGCCACACAGGCCCGAGCCTCGGCACCAATGCCATTATTGTCACCGCGCCGAGCCGGGCGCCGCTCTGGCCTCGGCGCGGCCCAAATGGCGCGCCGGCCTTGCCAGGCCCGCCGTGCTCGTCGCCCGTGTACTCCCCAGGGGCAACGCCGTCGGCTTCCTCCCTCGCCCGAGCTGCGAAGACCTCTGGCTCCAGCCTGTCCCGGCCGATGACCGGCTGGGTGCAACCATCGGGGCAGTGATTGGGCTCTAGAAGTAGTAGAGGTCCAGATGAGACGCGAGCCAGGCATCGATTTCGAGCGGTACGTAGCCGGTTCGGGCCCGCGCCTGCTCAAGCTTGCCTACCTGCTAACAGGCAATGCCGCCGACGCCGAAGAGCTGGTGCAGGAGTGCCTGAGCAGGGTCTTCTTGGCCTGGCCGGCAGTAGCGGCGGCGGATAACCCCGACAGCTATGTGCGCTCTGTGATGGTCAACGCCAATCGCCGCCGGTTCCGCCGGCGCAGGGTGGGCGAACTGCTCGGACAGGTTCACGACGGGCAGGGCTCGGACGACCAGACGATGGTCGAAGACCGCGACGACATAGCCCACCTGCTCGCCCAGCTCCCCGAGCGCCAACGGATGGTCGTGGTGCTCCGTTACTGCGAGGACCTCCCAGAGGCCGCGGTGGCCGAACTGCTCGGGTGCAGTACGGGGACGGTGAAGAGCCAAGCCTCGAGGGCCCTGGCCAAGTTGAGGTCGAGCGCCAGTCCTCCCACCCCGCCCGTTGCGCCGGTGGTGAAAGGAGTTGCGCCGGTGCTGAAAGGAGCGGCCCGTGCCTGAGCCTCTGAGCGGTCTCGTCGAGCAGCGGGTCCGTCGCGCAACAGCAGGTGTCAGCGTCTTCACCACCTGCGACCTCGCTGCCAGAGCTCGGCACAGGGCGCTCCGCACCCGTGCGCGTAGGCGAGCTGCGCGCGTGGGCGTCGCTGCGATGGCCCTGGCAGCTGGCATGGCCGGCGCCTTCCTCTACGTGCCGGCCATCGAGCGCGCCATGTCGGGGCTGCCCTCCTCGACGACCGCCCTGGCCACCACCACGAGCGCTACCGCCAGCGTGGTGCCCCGCACAGCGAGTGGCTTCGCTGGCGAGGCAGCCCTCCAGCTGCGGTACCCGTCCACCCCCGGGCTGTACCCGTCGCGTCGCCCAGTTGGGGCCACGGGGCCTCAGGCCCTACGGGGACAAGCGCGGACCGGCCGGCGATAACGGCGGCCATCACCCGGTGAGCTTGGGCGGCGCTACTGGCTCAATGGGCGCGGGCCAGGAGAGGGCGGGAGCCGACGGGCCAGTCGATGGCCGCCGTGGGGGCGGGCAGGCGGGCCTTCATAGCGGCGGGCACCGGGCCTCTCGACCTGGTCCAGGACGGCTGGCGGCATGGACGGCGGCGCGCGTCGCCCCCCTCGGCCAGCCCGAGCACCTGGTCACCTTCGTCGTCGTGCTGGCCTCAATGGTCTTCGTTTTCTGGCAGTTCGACCCCTCCAAGCTGTTCTCGGGCACCACGATCTCAGGCGGCGATACCGGCGCCCACATGCTCTTACCCTGGGTGGCGGCGCACCAGGTGCTCCCTGACCTCCGCCTCACCGGTTGGACATCGTCCAACTGGGACGGCTTCCCGGCGGTCACCTTTTACTTCCCTCTTCCTATCTACTCGGCGGTGGCCCTAAGCCAGGTCATCTCCTACGACGTGGCGTTCAAGCTCGTCACGGCGGCCCCGATGATCTTCGTGCCCTTGTCGGCATGGGCGATGGGCCGCTTCGCACGGGCGCCGTTCCCGGTGCCGGCGGTGCTCGCGGCGGCGACGTTGCCTTTCATGTTCGGCACCGAGTTCAGCATCTACGGCGGCAACATCCCTTCGACGCTCGCCGGGGAGTTCGCCTTCGCCTGGAGCCTCAACTTCGCCCTCATTTTCTTGGGGCTCATGATGGGGGGCCTCCAGAGCGGCCGGTACCGGGCCTGGGCGGCCGTCGTGTTCTGCTGCGTGTTCACGTCCCACATCGACCCGACGCTGTTTGTGGGGATGGGTGCGGTCGTGATCTTCGTCCTCTACGTGGCGCGCACCTACGACCTGCGGGGGGCGCTGCGCTGGGTGTTCCCGGTCTTCGCCGTGGGCGGGCTGCTCGCGGGCTGGTGGGCCTGGCCGTTCTATGAACGCTTCCCGTACCTCACCAACATGGGCTACCAGCGGATCACGACGTACATCACAACACTTTTCCCGACGAGCGACACGTGGCTTTTCATCCTCGCCGGCGTCGGGGCGGCGCTCAGCCTGTCGAGGAGGCTGCGGGTCGGGGAGTTCTTCTTCATCATTGCGGCGCTCTCTGCTTTCGCCTTCCGCTTCATGCCCCAGAGCATCCTCTGGAACGCGAGGGTCTTGCCGTTCTGGTTCCTCTCTCTCTACCTCCTGGGCGCCCTCGCTGTCGCGCAGCTCTATTTGCTCGTGGCTGAGCGCTTCACCAACTTCGCCGCGACACTCCGGGCGGCGTCGCTCCCAGGGCCGCTCGTGGTGCTGGTTGCGGCGCTCATCTGGGTCGGCTTCCCGCTCCACATCCTCCCCGGCGAGCACGCGGGCACGAGCGGCGCCTACACGTGGCTCGGGGTG
This sequence comes from Actinomycetes bacterium, assembly GCA_021798075.1. The sequence goes on along the minus strand of JAJZYO010000018.1, from coordinate 3,580 downwards.
ACGGACAAGACCAACAGCTACATCCCTGACTGGGTCAGCTGGAACTACAGCGGTTACCAGACCGGCTGCGGCACGACCGGCGTGGAGGTGCCTTCCGCGACGGCACACTGCGGGCCAGCGTTCCCTAATACGAGCAAGACCCGTTGGCCCGAGTACACCCAGATCGTGGCCGAGCTAGAGAAGCTTTCGAAGAGCTACGGGTGCGGCAACGTCATGTGGGAGTACCAGTCCCAGATGAACAACTACGGGACCCCCGACGCGCTCACGATCCTCCCGTACTGGACCAACGGCTGCATCGGCTCCATGGAAGGGCTCTACTACGAGGCCTCGGCGACCACGCCGTTCCACTTCATCAACCAGTCCGAGCTCTCGCTCCAGCCCTCCGACCCGATGGACTTCCCCCCGAACGTGACGGACCCTTATTCGAGCGCACCCAACGTCGCGCTCGGTGCCCAGCACCTCCAGATGCTCGGGGTCAAGTACTACATGGCGCTCAACACCCAGCTCCAGGCCCAAGCCGCAGTTGACCCGTCGCTCAAGCTCGTAGCCACGCTCGGCCCCTACTACATCGACTACTCGGGCAACACGGGGGTCGGCGTACCCACCGGTAACGCGGTGAAGCAGTACTGGAGGATCTACCTGATCGAGAACTCCCCACGCGTCCACCCTCTCGCCAACCAGCCGGTGGTGATGAAAGGGATGAACAACGTCTCGCAGCCCACGTGGCTGAAGCCGACGGTGACCTGGTACCTCGAGCCGAGCGACTGGCACGTCTACCTTGCTGCCACCGGCCCCAAGAGCTGGGCACGGGTGCCGTACAACGACTTGAGCCTGCCGGTCAGGCCCGAGCCTTCGACGACGGTGAGCAACATCGACGAGCACAACGCCTCGATCAGCTTCGACGTGTCCAAGGTCGGCGTGCCGGTGGTCGTCACGGTCTCGTACTTCCCCAATTGGCAGGTCTCAGGGGCCAAGGGCGTCTACCGGGTGAGCCCCAACCTGATGGTGGTGGTCCCCACCTCGCACCACGTCCGCATGTGGTACGGCCAGACGCCCGTCAACTACGAGGGCTGGGGGCTGACGCTCATCGCGCTCGCCGGCCTCGTCTTCCTCGCCAGGCGTCCTCAGGCCCAACTAGCGTCGGTCCGCCGCCCTGGCCTCGGGGAAAGGGGCTCTGGCCCTGGCCCCCTCGAGGCTGCCCTCCGGGACCGACTGCGGCGGCTGTTCGGGCGCCACGAGAGCGTGCCCACTCATGCTGTTCATGACGGCTACGAGGGGAACGCGCCGAGCGGGGGGCAGTAGTCCACCGGCCCCAGCGCGAGGACTCCCGACGACGCCGCGAGTGACGCGCCCGGCCCGTGATCCGCGGTCCACATGTCCTGGGCCCAAGCGGAAGCGACGCTCGTCAGAGTGGTAGCGGCCAACTTGGGACCGAGCATCGGTGCCTCGCTAGCCGGCGGCTTGGCCACGCGCCCAAGCCAACTCGACCCGCTTGGCCTCGCTCGTCATCGCCAGGATGCCGAGGCGCGCCCGTTGGTGGACGAGGTCGTCCAGCTTGACGGCGGGGTGCACCCAGGCCCTCCTCTCCGAAAGAGAGAACCAGGCACCCCCCACCAACAAGGGCCCAGCCGCGGAGCAGGCGTCCGGGAACTCGCTGAGCGCTGCCGGCACGCTCGACCGGTTGGCAGTGCCCACGCGGCACCCGCTCGCCAGCGCGGCCGGGACGCAGTCGGGGCGGAGCGTCGGCAGTTGCCAGTTAGGTCGATCGTCCAAATGGTTACCCCGGTTGGGATCCCGAGGGCCGGCTTGGTGAGCTTGTTGCCCGTGACGGCCGCCTTGGCCACGACGCAGCTGCGGTGCCAGCTTGTACATTTACTACCGATCGTGGATGTGCCTTTTCCGTAATCCTTGACAACACATCCCGCTTCGGGGCTGCCGCCCAGGACTGGCACGCAGGAAAAGGCTACGGCTCCTCCGCGCGCCACACGGAGCGAACTCACTCAATGGTCCACGCGAGGTTTAGGTTCCGCCGGCCGCCGTGGGGGCCGGCGTCACGGTGCTTATGACCGATGCCGTGAAGGCCACTGGCAACGGCCCCGAACCGACAAGGGCCGCAATCGTGGTGGCCTGTTCGCGCGTGAACGGACCGTTCTTAGGGCCAGAGATGACGGCCGAGCCGTCGAAGCGGGCCGCCATCACGGCCGGCACCGACTCCAGGGTGCCGTCGAGGTCGACCGCCTCGAAGGCACAATTGGGCGGCTCCTCCGGCCGTCGGGCGTAGCAGGCGTAATGGCGAGCGGCGTAGTAGTTGAACATGGTCGAACCGGCCGCGGTGAAGGCGAGCTGCACTTCCCAGTGGCCGGTCTGGCTGTCGAGCACGGCGGCGGCCCCCTTCACGATGGACCCGGTCATCTCGGCAGGGCCGAGCACGTAGCGGCCGTAGTGGTAGCCGGTCGAGTAGGAGAGGACCACGGTCGCGCCCTTGGTGTCGTAGACCTCAGGGGTGTCCCCGTGGCGGTCCCCGTCGGGAGGCAGGTAGGCACCCTGGCGCCCCGGGCTCAGCCCGCAGGCGCGTTGCGCGGTGAAGGCGCCCGGAGCGGAGGCGTTGGCCGGCGTCAGAGCGGACGACTGGGCGGGCGCGTGGCGGGTGCCCGAGTAAGGCTTGACGGTGCACTCGACGGGGCGGAAGTACAGCCGGCCCGGTTGGCCGAGGACGGCAATGGCCTGGGTGTCCGCCGCCTGCATCGGCAGTTCCACCACTATGTCGTCGCCCCGAGCGCGAATCTTTGCCCCCCGCACGTCGAGCTCGCGAAGACGCCGGCCCATCACGCCCATGGAGTCGCGCAGTCCACCAGCCCCGAGGCTCCGGGCCGGGGCCTCAACCACCGTCACGTGCGCGGCGGCCGTCGCACCGTGGCCCGGGGAGACGGCAACACCTGGGGCGAGAGCAAGGCCGAGCGCGACCGTCGCCCGTGCCCGTCGGCGGGGAACCCGCCGGCGAGCCCGTGCCTGGGCGCGAGCAGCCATCAGCTCCGAACCTAGCGCTCTTCCTTCGCCGCCCTCGCGGCCCTCGGCACGTCGCGGTCGACGTCCGCGGTCCTGCCTCCCGAGGGTTGCTCACCGGGCTGTGAGGCACTCTCGGTCCTCGAGCTCAGGTGAACGCGAGAGAAAGGCCTAGCTCGGCAGGAAACTGAGCCAGCGGTTTGCCACCTCGCGGAAGAGCTGGCCGAGACCGGCGAGGCGACACCTTCGGGTAATGCTTTCAATGCTCTGTGGGCTCGCGACCAGCCCCTGCGAGTCCGCGGGTGCTGGAGGTCTACCCAGAACCTGAACCACGGCTTCAGCCAGGCGGGCTGGCCGTTGGCAATGCCCATGATCGTGGACATGTAGGTGGCCCGGAACCCCGGCAGCCACTTCAACGTGGCGTCTATGGACCAGATCGCCCCAAAGGCGACGCGAAGGGCGCTCATGGGCCAGGGCGACACGCAACGCGTGCTATTTCCTTCCTTGTCGGCTGGCATCGCGTTGCTCCTCTCCACCGTTCCCACCCTGCCGCTCACATACGGGTGGGGGGTAGGGC